>CAZZEV010000187.1:0-6120 GCA_964653305.1 uncultured Cellvibrionaceae bacterium
GGGCGAGCTTTGGCGCGACGTGATTATTCGCTACTTTGCGCCACGCCAAGACGATGGTCACGAAGTCTCGTTGCGCGATGGTCGCCGCATCAGTATTTCTACCCGTAACCAAGGTGAAGACGGACAAATTATTTTGCTCACCGATCAAACCGAAACTCGCCGTTTGCAAAGCCAGCTTAGTCGCCATGAGCGTTTATCTGCGCTCGGTAAAATGATGAGTGCGTTAGCACATCAGATTCGCACACCCTTATCGGCTGCGATGTTGTACGCCGGTCACTTATGCAACAGCAAGTTGGATGATGAAAAGCGTCACCAATTTTCAGAAAAAATTTGTAATCGTTTAAATAATATCGAACGCCAAGTTCAAGACATGTTGGTATTTGCGAAAGGCGAATTGCCGCTCAAAGATGTGATTAGCGTGAATGAATTACAGCAGGCATTGGCAGAAGCGATGGAAGTTCCACTGATGACTACCGAATCCGTGTGCGCATGGCGCAATGACTGCGGTGAAAATATTATTCAATGCAATCGTGAAGCCTTAATTGGCGCTTTATTAAATCTGGTTAATAACGCCATTCAAGCGGTTGAGCGCAATGCAAAACTGCGTATTACTCTTACCCTGACCCAACCCAAAAATCCTGCAGAAACGCCACAGTTAATGATTGCGGTATGCGATTCAGGCCCTGGTATTGCGCCAGAATTATTACCCAACCTCGGCGATTTATTTGTAACCACTAAAGCGCAGGGCACGGGTCTTGGTTTGGCAGTTGTGAAAGCGGTAGCGCGAGCGCACCACGGAAATTTTAGTTTGCAATCTACGCAAGGGCAGGGCACCTGCGCCAGCCTCTTTATGCCATTTGCAGCGATTTAAACTATTAATCAATTTGAAACAAACATTCATCGGTAGGAGAAACACATATGGCACTTTCAGCATTAGCGATGAATTCATCATCCGATTACACCCATACCGCGATAAAAGTTCTAGTGGTGGAAGACGACAGCAATTTGCGCGAAGCCTTAAGCGATACCTTGCAATTGGCTGATTACGCAGTGGTCACTGCTAGTAATGCTGAAGACGCACTAAAAAAATTAGCGGAGTATGATGATCTGCGCATGATTATTTCAGACGTAAACATGGGCGCAATGAGCGGCCACGATTTATTGCGTGAAGTCAAAGCAAATTATCCCCATATTCCCATGATGTTAATCACGGCCTACGCCAGTATCAGCCAGTCGGTGGATGCGATAAAAAATGGTGCCGTAGATTATTTGGTAAAACCCTTTTCGCCTAATGTTTTGGTGGAAACCATTGCACGCCATTTAGGTGTTGCACAAATTCAAGGTGATGAGCCTATTGCTCATGCGCCATCGAGTCGTCAACTTTTGCAATTGGCGCAGCGCGTAGCGCAATCTGAATCTACCGTATTGATTGTGGGCGAATCAGGCACAGGTAAAGAAGTTTTAGCACGTTATATTCACAATCATTCGCCTCGTTCTAATCAACCTTTTATCGCAATTAACTGCGCTGCCATTCCTGAAAATATGTTGGAAGCCATGTTATTTGGCCATGAAAAAGGTGCATATACGGGCGCACATTCCAGCGCTCCGGGGAAGTTTGAACAGGCAAATGGCGGCACATTGTTGTTAGACGAAATTTCAGAAATGGATATTGGCTTGCAAGCTAAATTGCTGCGTGTGTTGCAAGAGCGAGAAGTCGAGCGTTTGGGTGGCCGCAAAACTATTAAGTTGGATGTGCGTGTTATCGCAACTTCTAACCGCGATATGCGCGAGCAAGTGGTTGCAGGGAAATTCCGCGAAGACTTGTATTACCGTTTAAGTGTATTGCCCTTGCAGTGGGCGCCCTTGCGGGATCGCTTGGAAGACATTATTCCGCTTGCGCAAAAAATCTTGCAAAAGCATGCACAAAAACAAAATCGTCATGGTGTGAGTTTGACTATGGCGGCACAGCAAGCGCTGCTAAGTTATTCTTGGCCAGGCAATGTACGCGAGTTGGATAACATTATGCAGCGCGCATTGATTTTACAAATCGGCAGTTCTATAGATGCGGTCGATTTAGGTTTGGATGCCGGCAATATCTACAGTCAAAAACCCAACTTAATGGAGGCGGCCATGCAGTATCAAACTCACCAGCCTGCAACTATGCTGCGCGATGTTCAAAACGTGCACTCCGCGCGGGAATTTGCGCAGGATTTATCGGTACCCCATTACTCGGGTGACAATATTGCGCTTATCAGCGGCACGCCTTATGTTCCCAACCCTGCCTTGGGTACAGATTTAAAGCAGCGCGAGTACGAAATTATTATGGAGACCTTACGTAAAGAAAATGGCAGCCGTAAAAACACGGCCGAGCGCTTGGGTATCAGCGCGCGCACCCTGCGTTACAAAATGGCACGTTTACGTGAAGACGGTTTTGCAATAACGGAATAAATCTTGTATTGAGTGGAGGAATTGCCGGTTTTGGTCTATAAGAAAGGGGCAGTTTGATAAACTTCTACTCCAGCAAATACAGGGTTGTTGTTGATGTTGCCTACTTTTTTGAGGTTTCCATGCGCTTTTCTAAAATACCTGCAAACACTTATCGTGGCTGCGGGGATATGTTTGTCTGTGCAGGTTTTCTCTGATCCGCTAAAAGTAACAATTACAGATGATGGCTTTGCTAATAGCAGCGAAGATCCATCAGATTTTTTTGAGAAACTATTGATATTGTCTCTTGAAAAAACCCGCGCTACAGATGGTGATTACGTGTTAACCCACCTTGTTCATAACGGCGGGATTGCCCGTGATCGCGCTATGGTGATTGCGGGTGTGGGTATCGATGTTATGTGGGCATCGGCTACTAAAGAGCGTGAAGAGCAAATGCGGGTGGTGCCGGTTGATTTACTTAAAAGCCTGAATAACTTCCGTGTGCTTTTAGTTAATAAAGAATCGCAGGAAAAGTTTAGTCAAGTAAAAGACTTGAATGACTTAAGAAAATTTTCGGTTGGTTCAGGCGAGCATTGGACAGATGGTTATATCATGAAGGACAATGGTTTTAATGTGATGGCAACATCGAGTTATTATGGCCTTTTTAAAATGTTGGCCGCGCGACGTTTTCATTTTATATCGCGAGGCCTACACGAAATTGGTTACGACACTCAGGCTTATAAAGAATTTGGTTTGGCCAAAGAGGAAAAATTACTGCTGACCTATGATGTACCCATTCGCTATTGTTTTTTTGTTAATAAAAATAACACCAAGTTAGCTGATCGTATTGAACGCGGCCTCAAAATTGCTCAGCAGGATGGTTCATTTGATAAATTATTTTATCAAATGCCAAGTTTTAAAGAGGGTGAAGACATTCTTAAAAGTGCCAACCGCACCCTAATTACGCTAACAAACACCAAAAAATAAGCACTTCCTAGATATTAATTAAAATCAAACTCTGACGTTTCCCGCGCTAAGCGTTTTTCCTCCCATTTAATTTCCAGCTTTCGTCTGCACTCCATATTGGTTTTTATTTTCTTGTGCTTTCCTTTGGCATAAACCGCATCCCGCAAAAAAGCCGCCATGGCTTGATCGATGACTTCTGTTTCATGCGCGTGTAGTGCTTGGCTCATCGCTTGTCTCCTTTGGTTGGTATTAACGATGGGTTCAAAAACTAACTGAAGTAGATGACAGCTCCGTGAATAAATAACGACACTTTTGTGGCTAATTTTCCAGCAAAACTTGAATGGTATTTGAACGCTTGGCCAAGAATTTGCATGCGGCAAGTTTTGGCCTGCTTTGTGCAATATTCATAGCAATCAGGCTAGCTGCCAATTTTTTGTCGTAGCTTTTTACAGTCGTTGTTATTGTCGTATTGTTAGGAGAATCCCATGGTAGACCGTGTTGATATCAATCGTCTTCTTGGTGAAATGCGCAGTATTAAATCGCAAACGCAAGTATTTCAACGTCCGCAAGCGCTTAATGGTGATGTGGGTATTAACCGTGGGTTAAATAACCTGCAGGTTGATACCGGCAATAAGGTTCCCAGCTTTGGCGATCTTATGACCAAGGCAATCAATAATGTGAATGAAGTACAAAAAAATTCTACCGCTATGGCGACTGCTTATGAAAAAGGGGTGGCGGGCGTGGACATTACCGATGTGATGATTGCCTCGCAAAAAGCCTCAGTTTCTTTTCAAGCGATGGTGCAAGTGCGCAACAAATTAGTTGAAGCTTATAAAGATGTTATGAGTATGCCTATTTAACTGGTGGCTTTTCCGTCATAAGTTTCACGTACATTAATAAAGGGTTTTCGATATGGCCACAGCAGACGCATCTAATCTACCCACGACATCCAGAGGCCGTGGGGGCGATTTAGCGGAAGGTTTCAGTAGCCTGAATTTATTCCGCCAGGTTGGCTTAATGATCGCGTTGGCAGCGAGTGTAGCCATAGGCTTTGCAGTAGTGCTGTGGACGCAAGGCGAAGATTATCGTCCATTACTCGGCCGTATGGATAACTTGGATGCCGCTAGCGTTGTGCAAGTACTGGAACAAAGCCAAATTAAATTTAAGTTGGACAGCAACACGGGCGCAGTCTTGGTTGCGGCCGATGATATTCACATGGCGCGTTTAAAATTGGCTGAGGTGGGTTTGCCCGGCACTAAAACGCCCGGTTTTGAACTAATGGATAAAGAGCAACCACTCGGCACTAGTCAGTTTGTGGAAGGAACTCGCTATCAGCGTAGTATTGAAGGCGAGCTGGCCCGTACCATTACCAGTATTAGCAGTATTCGCAGCGCCCGTGTGCATCTTGCCCTCCCTAAAAAAACCGTATTTGTACGCGATGTATCCAAACCAACTGCATCTGTTTTTGTCGAAGTGTTTGCGGGTAGAAGCGTAGAGCCTGCACAAGTTAAAGCGATTATGAATTTGGTTGCATCTAGTGTGCCCGATTTAAAAATGGCCGATGTGACCGTGGTGGACCAGCACGGCGATTTGATTTCAACTGGCGAAGACAGTCAGGATTTAATGCTCGCTACCAAGCAGCATGATTACGCTAAAACCGTTGAAGAGTCTGTGATGAAACGCATCACCGGCATTCTTGAGCCCGTTGTTGGTAATGGTAAATTTCGTACCCAAGTAAGCGCTGATATAGATTTCACAGCGGTAGAACAAGCTGCTGAAACCTTCAACCCCGATTTGCCCGCCGTGCGCAGTGAGCAAAAACTTATTGAATCTAAAGCGGGCGGTGATGCGGTTGCCGGTATTCCTGGAGCGCTGACCAATCAACCACCTGCTACAGGGCAAACACCTGAACAAGCGACACCACAAGAAGGCGAAGCTGCTGCACCTAAGCCTGCTACTAACAATCGTGAACAATCTACCCGTAATTTCGAGTTGGATCGCACCGTTAGTTATACCAAACATCAACAAGGCACCTTAAAACGTCTAACAGTTGCCGTGGTTGTGGATGACAAAGTCGTTAAAAACGAGGATGGTACAGAGACTCGCCAAGCTTGGAGCGCCAATGATCTTGAGCGCTTGTCTATATTGGTGAGAGATGCGGTGGGTTTTTCAGCCGTACGTGGCGATAGTGTGAATGTATTGAACGCACCTTTCACTACCGGTGTGGTGCTACCAGAAACTGAAATAGCACCTGTACCTTGGTGGGAGCAGTGGTTAATGCCTCACATTAAATCCATTGCCAGTGTGATTATTATTTTGGCACTGATTTTTGGTTTACTGCGCCCCGTATTTAAAAGCTTGGCTCGCAACGGCGGCAGCATTGCCGAGCAAGAAGAAGCGCGCCAATTAGCGGCATTAGAAGCTGCTGGGCTAGGTGGGATGGAAGGTGTAGCGGATGAAACTGTGACATTATCCGGTGGCAGCGCTCTGTTATTGGGTGGCCCCGAACAAGGTTATGAGCAGCAACTCAATGCGATTAAGGGGTTGATTGCCGATGACCCAGGCCGTGTGGCGCAAGTGGTTAAAAAGTGGGTCAACCAAGGTGAGTAAGTCCCGGGTGAGTAAATCTAGGGCGAATAACCAAGCCGTATAAAGACAAAGGCGAATACATTTTATGGCAACTCCTGAAAAAGCCGGTGAAAAGAAGACCAAGCTGCGCCCAGTAGACCA
>CAZZEV010000188.1:0-6041 GCA_964653305.1 uncultured Cellvibrionaceae bacterium
AGCCATTAAGACTTCATAAAGCCGAGATTGCTGCTGGCAAATCTACTCACATTCGGCAGAATAGAATTAATTTCGCTGCTGCTGACACCAAACCAACGCGCCAAGGTTGCGGCAAGTTGATCGACAGAGGTTGAGGGCAATAAGCGCCCTTGGCCAACTTGATCATCGCTTGTCAGCGAAATCTGTGGCGCTGTGCCATAAAATTGCCCGCCGTTAACTGCCCCGCCTACTACAAAGTGGTGACCGCCCCAGCCGTGATCTGAACCATCGCCATTAGAGGCGAGCGTGCGGCCAAAATCAGATGCCGTAAAGCTGGTGACTTTTTCGGAAACGCCCAACTCCACAGTTGCTTGATAAAATGCGCTCATGGCTTCATCCACTTGCGCTAATAATTTGGGATGATTTTCATTGAGACCGTCGTGAGTATCAAACCCGCCCAGCGACACAAAAAATACTTGGCGTCTTGCGCCCAACACATCCCGTGCGCCAATTAATCGTGCAACCACTTTTAATTGATCTGCGAGTGAATTCTTTTTGTTATCCCGATCAAATGAAGTTGAAAGATTCACAGGGTTTAAGGCGGCATTGACTATTTCTTCTAAATCCATAGAGCGTTTGGTTACCGCTGCTAATTCATTCTCTAACAGGTGTGGGCTACTCTGGGTGATCAATTTTTTTAAAGCGCTTGAAACTGCAGAAGAGTTAAATGCAGAGCCTTTGGCAGCCCAAATAGGAATCGCGCCCGCAGGGCTGATCTGATATTGCAATGCATTGTTGCCTGCTAAAAAAACGGCGTTGCCTGAAGCAGAAATACAGGTGAGGGTACTGATGTTATTGCTGGATAGCGCAAGGTCGCCCATGTAGCCACCCCAGCCGCGTGTGGCGCCCTCGCTGTTGAGTGCTTGCCAAATTGATTGTTGGTCATTGTGGGAAAAAAGTTTTGGTGGCAGTGGGTATTTTACGCGGTCTGAACTTTGGTATTGCGCTAGAGTAAGCGGTGTAAGTAGCGGCCCAACATTCAACTGAACTGCTGCTTTGCCAGAATTAAATAAGGACGCCATGGATTTTAATTGTGGCGATAGAGCGTACTGAATATTGTTAGTGAGTGTTTGCGGTGTAATAGTGTTAAGAGCGGTTGCTGTAAGGGCATTGCGCCCCAGTGCGATGCCACCTGCCGTTTGATTCGCACCACCGCCGCGAATTGCGCTGTAGAGGTCATAGTTGACGCTATCATAGGGAACCACTGTATTGGCGTGATCATTCCCGCCAAATAAAAACACACAAACGAGCGCTTTGTAGTCACTTGCTTCAAACGCAGCTGCTTCGCTAATTCCCGCCAGGTTGAGCGCAAGCGGTGCACCCACGCCCATCATTGAAACCGCACCTGCGCGTTTTAAAAAAGCGCGGCGAGTCATGTCATTTATTTTATTGATATGCATGGCAGCTGTTTTCCCCGTGACTTTTTATGCGTTACGTTTAATGGTGTTGTTAAATAATTATTTTTGAATTAAATATTCTGGGCACGCAGCCACTAATAAAACTGCGGCGTAAAGACGTTCATACTTCAATGCGGTGGTGCTTGAGCTGGTGACTGGATTCGCTTCCAGCGCTTGCTGAATTAAATCAGTCGTAGCCTTAGAAAGTTGATTTGCTGTTAGATGTAGGTTTAACCATTCAACAAGTGCTTTCGCATCTGCTGCAAGGGCCTCAATGTTAGAAAGATTCAGTGTTACATCCTTGTAGCCCGATTTAATAAAATAAGACAACAAATTAATATAGCCAGCCGTGGATGTTTCATTGTGTAATTGAAACTCTGGAGCTAATAAATTTTTCGCGGCGATTTCCGTGTTGGGAGGAACATAGCCAGGGCGAAAGAAATTAAATACTGAGGGTGAGCGTAATGGCGATTGCCCTAAACCTGTATCTGCATTAGATAGATCGTAAATTTCCCATTTTCCATTACTACTGCTCACATTAAAGGTGCGAGCAATTTGTGTGAGTCGCACGATAGGCTCACGCAATTTTCCGGTAAAAGTATTGCCGAGCAAGGTGCGCGCTTCAGTATCCGTTAAAATCGCACGCCATACCGCTTTCAAATCACCACGAACATTTGAACCATTATTATTAAACTTGGTTGCAACGCGCTGAACATAGGCAGGGCTAGGATTTGAGGTGACTAACCTCTGAATCATTTGCTTGGCAAAGAAGGGGCCAGTGTTGGGGTGATTAAACAGAGCATCTAACGCAATGCGCAGCGCTTCTGCGCCGGGGGTGTTTGCAGGAATATTGGTGCCCAAAAAACTAACCGCTAAGTTAGAGTGTTTTTTTGCATCAAAGGCCATTCGGCCACTGGTGAATTCGGGAGAAGGAACGGGATAAGCTTCGAAACCATTTTGTTGAGTAACTTTTGAAAAGTCCCAATCGTAACCCGTAAACACCCGCGCAAGATTAGTAATGTCAGATTGCACGTAGGTTTCAATTGGATGCCCCTGTGCATTGGTTTTTAACGTGCCATCCAAATTTAATTCATAGAGGCCAATTGAAAACAGTTGCATGATTTCACGCGCGTAGTTTTCATCGGGTTGTCTGCCACTGGCGACATCTTCTTTTAAATTGCCTTTGGTGTTGAGGAAAAATCCCATGGCAGGATTGAGCGAAATGTCTTCCAATAAATTTCTAAAATTATCGAAGGCTTTTGCATTGAGTAGATCCCAATAGCCCGCAATTAACATGGGTGGCCAAAAACCATCAATGGGGCTTAAAGACACGACAAAAAATTCAGAGAGTGCGAGCGCTAAGCGCTTACGCACTTGGCCGATACCCGTGAACAATTGATTCCACGCCATCCAATCGCCAAAAATGGGATTGAAATAATTGCCATTTTTATCTGGTGTGGCATAGCCGCTGACGGTTAACCATTGTGTGCCGGTTTGGTCGATAGGCGCATTAAATTTTGAGGTGAGCCAAGCGTCGTAACCAGAGGTACGCACCTCCAGAATTTCTTCATCCGTTGCGGTGAATTGCGCTTGCAATAAAAACCGTGCCGCTTCGGCTTTAGAGTACAGCGGCTGGGGCGCCACCGAGCTTGCTACGGAACTGGATTGATTTCCAGTGCCTCCGCCCGTTCCTCCGCCACTGCTTGAACCGCCACCGCCGCCGCCACAACTGCTTGCTGCCAACGCAATTAGTCCGCCAGCTAGTGCTGTGGTCAGATTGGGTGATTCTTCGGTCGAGGGTGTTTCAATTCTGTCTGAAGATGAATATTGAGCGTTTACCACATTGTTATTATGCATAGGTGGCCTACAAAATTTATGGGATAGAGGGTCTACCAGAAAATCCTAGGCTTGGAGTATAGAGCGCATTGCTCAGATGCGCTGCACAATTAGTATTCAATTTTTGTAAAGAGGCTACACCGTCACTGTGCGGTTTCAGTCTGCTCCACAAAAACCAATTTTGTGGTATCAAAGCCCATAGCCGCCGCTTTTTCTAAAAGTCGAGCTTTTACATCGCCCGAGATGGTGGGGGTTCTGGCGAGCAGCCAGAAATAGGTTTTATCGTTCCCGGTTACGAGTGAATATTGATAGTTTTCATCGAGGTCAAACACTACATAAGAACCATAAAATGGGCCAAAAAAAGATACTTTTAAATAGGCGGTATTTTTGTCTTCTACAAAATAGGCTTTGCCGAGAGATTCCTTCCACTCATTGTTCTTGCGTGAGTAGCCTCGGTTTAGCACGCTAATGCCACCATCCTCGCGTAGGCCATAGGTTGCGCTTACTTGAGTTAAGCCTTTTTCAAAGCGGTTGTCCAAGCGTGCTATTTCGTACCAGGTGCCTAGGTACTTGTCGGCTTGAAAATTTTTGACGGGGGTAATGTCATCGGGTTTTCCGGTGCAGGCGGTTAGGCTGAGTGCGGTTGTCAGGGCGATTAAGGCTAAAACAATTTTGTTCATTGTATTTGCTTCCGGTGGTTGTTAGATTTTTACGATGAACTTGCGGGTTAGGATTTTCTGTCTCTTATCGCACCTACTATTGCTTAAAGTTTGGTTTCCAGAACGCTGATATTGGTAAGTCTATCTCAAGGTCCACCAGTTCTAAATGCAAGCATCAGGTATGACGTTGATGAGTGGCAGGTTAGGACTAACTTGATGCTACAGCAGAGTCCGTACTAAATAAATTGGTGCTTCAGAAGTGATTTTTGTCTTTATATTATTTCCGTCTCTGTCATAAACTTTTTGAGCATCAAAATCGACCAATTCATTTGATTCTCCTTTCGTTGTCCATGCCATTAATATTTGTTGGGTAGCGTTACGGAATTCAAGGATGTATGTGTTTTTAGCGGATGGCCATTTTTTAATAAAAGTAGCATCGCCCAAACGCACTAAAAAATATTGCAGAGCATTAAACGCTAAACGCGGTTTAAATTCATTTTGGTCATCGACTAAGCCATAGCCCTTGGCCGATAAGCGCCACCAAAATACTTGGTCTACATGGCCAGAACAAATAGCAATCACGATGTAACGTAACATAAAGTTGGCGTAGTCACTTTCGGTTTCGCCGGAGGCCTGAGTGCGCCAACGGGGTGTGACATAGGGGCATACAATTGGTGACCAAATGTCAGTATTTTCAATTGGCCAATTCACCTCAGAAATTATAACTTTCTCTTCGCATTGCGGCGAAATTTTGGTGACTGCTTTTAATAGTGCGCATTTTTCCAGCGTGGAAAAGGGGCCTTGAGGATTCTCTGGCGCGCCGCGTCTATCTACATAGAGTAAATGTGAAAGCGCTGCAAACGATTTGCCTTTGGGTAGCGATTTGAGTGCGGCAATTACCGGCAGGTATTCAAAATCAATACAGGCAGGGCCAGTCAGTTTAATCTGTGGATATTGATTTTGCAGTTCAAATGCCGGTGCCATAAGCGCTTGCAATTCTTGCATGTTCCACACTCCCCATTTAATGCGATTGTAAGCATGGGTGATTTCAATGTGGCTCACAGTGTTTGCAATTGCGGGAATCACTTTATTTAAAAATTCTCGCCATTGATTGGGGTTCAAAACAGCTTGGCGATCTTGCAAGAGTGCCACCATCACCTCAACACCATCGCTGTGCAATTCTTGAATGAGTTGAATGGTTTGCTCCCAAATAGCACTCCCTTCGTGATGACAAAAGCGAATCAATACCGGTGGTGCACCAAGGTCATTCAATAGTTTGCGTTCGGGTGCCAAATAGTTTTCATGGGGGTGTAGTGCTACACCTATGCGACCCTTGAGCACTACCTCATGTTGAAAGCTCGCTTGCTTGACCTGTTTGTACGCGAAATACAGTTTTGGTAAAGCCAATAAGCCTTGGGCTATCATCACCAATAAATCACTGAGAAAGCGCTCGCGATGTTTTTCTTTGCGAGAAAGGGCGATCATGGGTTGTGCTGATTTTTCGTCCCACAACCAATAATCTTTCGAGTCTGGGTAGACTCTTTGCTTTGGTTGTTTATGGCGATTTTTCAAAAAGCGTAAGGGGTGTCGAAAATGGCGCGATTGACGATGGAAGGTGAAACGCTTGCGATAGGTTTCCTCCCATTTATTTAAATCACGAGCAGGCATTTCGTGATGACAATAGATGTATTTGAAAAAATTAAGATAATTGCCGGGCAAAATAGGGCGCGATAAATCAAACGCGCGTTCTTTATGGGTAAGTGGACGATCAGCAATCAAGCAGCGGTTCAAGTCAATAAATTGCGGTTGTGCCCAAGTTCCATCGGGATTTTTAGGTAGCAAAATATTTTGGTTGCCCATATCGCCGTGCATAAAATTCGCATCGTGCATAGCGCGTATTGCGGGTGCGACCACATGCAATAATTCCATTAGCGGCGCATTGTCACGTGTATTGAAATAAATATCGCTAAGTGCGTCACGCAGGCAAATGGCCGGTTGAAAAACGCACAGAAAATAACTTTCCAAAAGGCGATTTTTTTCCCAGCGATCCAGCCAGGCGATCGGTGCGGGTGTTCCAATGTTATGAGCTTGCAAGTGGCAGGCGGCAACG
>CAZZEV010000189.1:0-1901 GCA_964653305.1 uncultured Cellvibrionaceae bacterium
ACTGGTCCGGATCGTGTTCAAACGGTGGTTTTGCGTCATCCGTTTGCGGAGTAATTGCAAGCGCTCGTATCGAGCACTTTAAAAAAATGGCGTTCACAGATTATCTGGAACGCCATTTTTTATGGCTGGATTTCCTTTGAAGCAATGCGCTACACTCGGATAGAACTAGCGCAAGAGCTTGGTGTATCTAGGCAGATGATTTCTCTTGCTTGTGATTCATATGAACCGCGAATTAGCCGCTTAATCACTTGAGAGGAACTGCTCATGCTCGCTCACACACTCAAACAAGACGCACTGGAAACACTGCAGCGCCTGCCAGACGATGCCGATATTGAAGAAATCATGTATCGCCTTTACGTGCTGGAAAATATTCGTCGTGGCCAACTAGATGCAGAACAAGGCAAGTCCACCACTGCCGAACAACTTCTGAAAGACATTCAGGCATGGTGAAGTGGACCGATCACGCAAAGGCGCAGCTTCGCCATATTCACGATTATATTGCGCAAGATTCCACACGTTATGCCAAGCATGTTGTTGGAGAGCTGGTTAGTAAATCACTTAGTCTCGATGTGCTGCCACATAAAGGTAAAATGGTTGCAGAATTGAACGATGAAACCGTGAGGGAAACATCACTTTACTCTTACCGCATTCTGTATGAGATCAAAGTTTCACAGATTGATGTGCTCGCCGTTATCCATAAACGCCGCGATTTGCAACCAGAAGAAATTCCGCGCAACTAATAGGTAAAATAGCAGCTAAGAAATCAATCAATTGCGTTTGACCCACAGATTTCAATTTGATTGATTCGTGCTTTTGGAACCCTGAAGGCAAATGAGCAATTTATAATGAAATATTATCTTCGCTTTTTTATATCCTTTGGCATCATCCTTATTTGTACGAACTCTTCCGCTTCTGAAGTCGCTCTGACATTACCTTTGGGGGATGATTGGCGTCAGGTTAGGTGTTTTATATTAAATAAAGAAGATAACCATGTATTTAGAAATGGCAGGTCATCAATATACATAGCACTCCAGTTTCAGGAATTTAATTTGAATTCCTTACAAAGTGAAATAAAAGATTTACAAATGGGAGGAGTGCGAATTTTGACGCCAGATCCAACGCTATTGTTTGGAATGGATAATCTTCAATTTAAAGGAGTCGATAGGTTGGGATTGAGGCGAGATATGATGTTTGGCGCTGTGTTTTGGGGCAATGGTCTGAAGGTTGATATTGTTTTATCGTACAGCCAGTTACAGTATCCTGAAGACAATATGTTAAACGAAAAGCTCTTCAATGCTCTATTGTCGAGTGTTGCAGGCCAAATAGCTGGTCTTGATAAACTAGAAGTCTTGCCAATATTCGTGCTGCATGGAGTAGCGAGTTCACTTTCTAAGTGCTCCCCATTATAAAACAAGAAGTTAGGAGTCTGAGTTCAGAGCAGTGGCGGAATAATTCTCCAGATTATCTCTCATCGATCAAAAGGAGGATGGCAAATAAAAACGGCGCTCCAGTTGCCTGAGAGCGCCGTTTTTGTAAAGTTAATATTGCTTGTCACTGCCAGCTATAGTCCTTAGGGGGATACTCTTCCATATCCTGTTCTGGCATTTCGCTCCAATCGTCTGGCGGTAAATCGGGAATGCCCGCAGGCGTTTCCAATGCTGGATATTCCATTTCTAGCAGGCGTTTCAAATCGGTGAGTACGGGGTCTTCATTGGTTTCATCTGGGCTGACAAAAATGCTGTGTTTGCGGCAGTCCTCACCCAATGTAAGGCTGCTGGAGTAGCGCACGATAGGCGCGGCCAGCGTTAGGCCAGTTAGGATCGGCATCAGCCACCAGAAGAATATCGGTGCATAAGTGAAGGTCATGTAACCCCAGAGCAGTGCTACGACGGTGGTTCTCC
>CAZZEV010000189.1:1911-6032 GCA_964653305.1 uncultured Cellvibrionaceae bacterium
GACGATTGCGCTCGCCGGCTCGACTTCATCGAGCGGGATCGGCGTCGGCGGAAAAACCCCACAGCAGGGCGACGACTGTGGTTCTCCACGTGCGCGCAAAGCTTTCGCTCCAGCTCAGTAGGCGACCTTCGCGGTCTTGCGCATCCCAATTCACTTTGAAACCGAGCAATACCGACACTACAAAGTAAGCATGGAAAGCCATCATGATAGGGGCGATTAAAACGGCAAACGCAGTTTCAACGATGGTGCCGCGAATGATCGCTTTGGTGCCGCCAAACTGCTCACGACGGTGCGCCATAGTGCTGATAATTCCCATGACTTTAGGAAAGAGTAGCAGCATGGTGGTCATCACAATCAGCGCAACAATTAACCCGGTTTTGGCGATAGGCCATTGCGGTAGGTTAATAAAATGCTCCATGGCGGGAGTAGAGTTGGTGAAGTATTCATTGCTGTGCAGTGCGCGAACAATAGCGTCGGCGGTGCTCAATACCAACATGAGTAGCCAAATTAGCGATGAGATGTAGGCTGTAGCACCGAGTAAAAAGTGCAGACGGCTAATCGGGTGAAGGCCGCCGGCGTCTAAAATACCCAAGTGTTGAATATTGCCTTGTACCCATCGGCGGTCGCGGGTGGCGTAGTCGATGATATTACAGGGCACTTCTTCGTAGCTGCCTTCGAGGTCGGCAAGCAAGAATACATCCCAGCCCGCACGGCGCAACATGGCGGCTTCAACAAAGTCGTGACTCAGAATATCGCCACCGAAAGGCGCTTTGCCTGGAAGAGTTGGCAGGCCGCAGTGATCAATAAATGCCTTTACTCGAATAATGGCGTTATGGCCCCAATAGTTAGCCGCGCCGGTCTGCCAAAAGGCGATACCTGTAGCGAGCATGGGGCTATAAAGCACTGCAGCGAACTGCACGAAGCGACCAAAGAAAGTGGTTTGACGCACTGGAATAGGCACGGTTTGAATCAGGCCTGAGCGGGGGTTAGCCTGCATGGTGCGCACCATGCGCAACAGGCAGGTACCGCTCATGACGCTATCCGCGTCTAATACAATCATATGCTCGTAGTTTTTGCCCCAGCGTTGTAAAAACTCGGCGATATTGCCTACCTTTCTGTGCAAATTTTTCTCGCGGCGGCGATAAAACGTTTGCTTGCTCAAATCGCCAATACGATTGGTGAATTGCTGCCACTGATCACGCTCGCGCTGTGCAATATCCAACTTGGTGGTATCGCTCAACATAAAGAAATCGAAATGCTCGATTTCTCCGGTCGCTACCAGTGAATTGAGCGTCGCTTCAAAGCCGGCAATAACGCGATGAGTGTCTTCGTTATAAATTGGCATGACTACGGCGGTGCGCGTGCTGATAGGCAAGGCATCGTCGTAAAAGCTATCTATAGGTTTCAAGGTCAGCGGATCGAGGCGCAGCATCAGTAAAACGAAACCGAAGACCGCACTCCAAAATGCGGTAGAAATCCAACAGAAGGAGATGGCGAATAGAATTAGAATCACCGCCTCCAGCATGGTAATGCCGTTGGCGCTGAGGATGTCGTACATCATGTATACGCCGGTAATCGCCGTAATCACGGTGAGAATGGCGTACACGATGCGGCGCATGGATTCGCCTGGCAGCCGGATTTGATTCTCCGGCAGCAGGTCTCGGTTAATAGGCTTGCTCACAATAGGCTCGCTTTGAGTCGAATTACTGGATGTCATCTGGGTACCAGACATAACTCCAAACCTCACTTAAACGCTTATTGCCAGCTTTAATAAACACGCGCATATCAACAACGTTGTTGCCATCCGGCTCCACTTTGAACGAAGCGCGGTAAGTTTTGCCATCGGGCAATTTGCTTACGTGCAAATCCGTGAAGGTGCCAGAATTTTTGCCGAGGTCTGCCTCAACGACGGTATTCGCTGGTAGCTTGTCTAATTCGCCGCCTTGAAAATCAATGGCAAATTGACGCTTGCTCTTAGGTGGTGGGTTACCCTGAGCGGCAACTGCACCCCAGCCAGTGCGAGTGCGGATGACTTTGGCGACGGTTTGCTCTGGTACGTGTGCATTCAAGGGTTTCAGGCTGTACTTGAATTCGCGGCTATCGCCGGCTTTCATAGGCTCATCGGGCACCCAGTAAGCAACGATATTGTCATTGGCTTCGCTGTCCGATGGGATTTCAACCAATTCGACTCGGCCTTTGCCCCACGCATTTTCGGGTTTAACCCAAAGGCTTGGGCGACGCTCGTAATGGGCTTCGGTATCAAGGTAATTGTTGAAGTCGCGATCGCGTTGCATCAAGCCAAACCCTTGTGGATTGGTATCGCCCAAGGACGAAATGTGAAGGCCGCGATGGTTGGACAATGCGCGCCATACCCACTCACCCGCAGAGGTTTGCATTAACACGCCGTCTGAGTCATGAACTTCTGGGCGGAAGTCGTCAAAGCGAGAAATATTTACGCTGTTTTCGCCAAACATAAACATAGAGGTCAGCGGTGCTACGCCGAGCTTCTGAATGTTTTTGCGGGCATAAAGGCGCGCGGTCACTTTAACTTCGGTGTTGGCACCGGGGTAAGCATCAAAGCGGAATGCGCCGGTGACAGAGGGGCTATCCATCAGCGCGTAAATAACCAAATGCTTTTCAGAAGGTGTTGGTTTGAGCATCCAGTATTCACGGAAAATGGGGAACTCTTCACCTTTGGGCTCGGCCGTATCTATCGCTAACCCGCGGGCAGAAAGCCCCCATGCGTGGCCTGGGCCAATAATGCGGAAGTAAGATGAAGCGGCACCCTGAAACACCATAAATTCATCTTTATATTGGCTGTTATTGATGGGGTAGTGCACACGGAAACCGGCGTAGCCCAAATCTTTGCCAGCAATGCCAGCGAGCTTGGCGGCCGTGCCTTCGTAATTGAAATATTCTTGCTTGAAAGGAACGGTGGTGTCGTTGCCGTTCGTGGCCATGTGCAGAACAACGGGTTCTTTGAAAATATAGCCAGCGTGAAAGAGTTGCACTTCAAACTGAGCTTCATTGCGCCATAGCGAAGAATCGGGGCGGAAGCGAACTGAGCGATATTGATCGTAATCCATCTTCGCAAGCGCTTCAGGCATTTTGCCTGCGAAAGGCTTGAAGTTACCTTTGGCAAGCAACTTGGCGCGTGAGCTAATGGCATCAAACAGGCCAGGCTGTGAAGTTTCGCTAGCGGAGGTGGGTGTTATTGTTGCAGGTGCGCTATAGGCATGGCTACTGACACACAGCGCCAGCAAGCAGGTGGCGGCAAATGTCATGGGTTTATGCAATGGCTTGGCGCAGCTTGATAGGGTGCGCACAGCATTTGTGAGTGGGTTACTCATCCGCTTTTCTCCGTACAGGATTGGTCATGCATGAATGATATATCGTTCGAAACGAGGAGCTCTGGTTGAAATGGCCAGAGCTTTAAGTTTGTTCTTGGCTTATAGAAAATAGGTGTGCAGCAAGTGCCCATTTTTAAGCTGGCGCATTGTAATACATCCGCTAACAAATATAGGCGTTAAAACAGGGCGTTGGTAAATATTTTTATGGTAATACTTTAAAACAAGACTGTTTTTCGGGGGATTCTATCGCTTTGGTGTGTCCATCCTATCGCGCGAGATACACGATGCTGAGTTTGTGAGCTAGTCTTGAATAACCTTAGTATTTACTGAGCTTTGATTGATTAAACATTTAGCTGCGTAGGTTTTTGGTCTGAATTGATAAGTAGGTTTAGTTTTGGGGTTCTTTGAGTATTTATGTGCCATTGGTTAATGGGGTGCGATCGCTTAAAATTGAGCCATCATTGTACGGCTGCACGGTACTCGGGAGCTGGCGATCTAAGAGCGGTAAGAAGCTATGGAAAAGACAAGAAAAATATTGCCACTAGTGGCTCAAATGATTGCGCAATTGGATGCGCTATTCGTTGAATTTGTAGGGCCAATTGGTTTTGAGTTGGCGAGTGTTGTGCTTAAAAAATGGTTAGATGAAGGTAAAACGGGACCTTCAGCATTGCGGCGCTACGCGCAAGCTTTGGGCGAGCAATTGGACAATCCCAATGAGCGAAAAGAGTTTTTGGTGAAGGCAGAGCGCTTGTTATTGCAGCTTCAATCGGG
>CAZZEV010000190.1:0-6024 GCA_964653305.1 uncultured Cellvibrionaceae bacterium
CAAATTTTTTACAACTATAGTGCGAGACTCGCGCACAGTAACGAGTGCAAATTTTGTGAGATCACAGGGCAAAGCTATATCTATGCCGATTTGACGTAAGCGCGCGCGATGCGTTTTAACTGATGATTTTTTCAAATCGAATGAAGCACCAGAAGCCCATTGAATGGCATAAAGGGTTGTCATGTTAGCGGCTTTGGTATTTTCACAAATGCGCTCACGAACCAAACGTTCTGTAATATTTTCTAGGCTCATTTTTTCCACCTGAATTTTTTTGTCAATATTTAAAAAGTCTTCGTGTATATCAATCAATTTATCGAAATCGGCTCTACCGTATATATTTAAATTTTCACGTCTTAAAAATTCTGATTTAATTTTTTGCTCAAAACGGACTACGCCGAAATTTTCACAATATTCAATAACAGTTAAAAGATATTTATACTCTTCTGAGTCTTCGCCAAATTTACGAGCGATTTTTGGTAACGCATGAAGGCGAAGCTCAAAAGCTTTGTTGTAAATACTGGGATAAATTAAGCGACCCCCCTTCCCTGTTTTGCTTAGCCAATCACAGGTTTTTCCGTTAGTGTGAAGGCGAGGAATTGAATTGCGGTAAGGCTGAGTTGAAACGCCCTTGATGTAATCGTCCTCGGCTCCCTGCCCTACGCATTTATTTGTTGTGACGTGAATCTCTGTAAATATTGCACCGTCAGTTATTTTGCGAAGCTTTGAACCAGCATCAACAATATGATTTACAAAAGTTGCTTTTGTAAAAACTGGCAAGCCGTAGTCAGCTAAAACGCTGTTATAGACATCGACACAATGCTCAATAGTTTTAAAGCCAAATAAATTATCAATGCGATTAATTCGGCTTGGGTTGCCGGAAACTGTTAAACGATTGCCAGAAATACGAATTTGAAGGGAAGTTGAAAAACTGCCCTCATGGTTAATTGCGGGGCATTTGGTACCTATGACATCACCAGAACCATCGACGGTCATATCAACCACCAAGAAAGCACGATCACCAATCAGCGGGAGCTGATAGTCAAAGTCTTGGTAAATTGTTAACCAATCAATAAACATAGAAACCTTAGGAACTAAGAATTTATTTAAGTGCGTAAACCTTAGTTTCTTAGTTTTATAAAGTCAATACTTATAAGCAAATTATAATATAATTTTCTAAGTTTTTTAGTCTAAAAAGTGAGCGCTGAAATGCCTGTAAAACATATACCAGATGGGATTTATGCAAAACTGGAAAAAAAACACATGGACGCGATTATTTACACAAAAAGAAAGATAAAAGATGCTGAATTTATCGAATTTGTAATAAAAAGAGGATTGGCATCCTTAAATGATGAGGCTTTTGAGGAGCTATCGAAAAAGAGGTTAAGGGTGGATTAGTATGGGATTCCATACCAAAGTGTGGGTGTAACTACAACCCACACCGCTGCGCGGGCTAAAAGCAAAAGCGGTTAATCAGAAAAATTGGCACAGGTAGAGACGCGGAAGAGGTTAAAGCCTGTGCACAATCCCTTCGGGATGCTACGCGGTTGCACACAGGGACGCGCTCACGCGCCCTCGCCTACGGCCACAGGTAACAATCTAATCATCGAATAGATCGGCTTGGGAGACGCGCTCTAAAAGCAGCGCAGCAGCGCTACGAGCGTTATCAATAATTGACTCGTATCGTTCAATGGTTAAGCGAAGAGACTCGATAGTCGAGCGCTGATCTTCGATCAAAAGCTGATTACTACGGAAATCTCTAGCGGCAATGCGGAAAGCATTAGCAGCGGTTGCCGACTTAGTAGCCAATTTAAGACCATCTACAAAAAATTCATCATCTTCAATAAATTTAATAAGCATTTTAAACCCCTTTTTTGGTACCAAAAAGAAAGCCAGGAACAATTCACCGGCGAGCGAAATGGTACCATTTAAAAAATGAGGAGTAAATAAAAAAGGTACCATTTTTAACCTGAATAATAGAATTCCAAGATTAAATAAGGTACCAATTAAGAGGGGTCGCGAGTGACGCATAATGCAAGTTATGTGTAAATTTCACCCGCGATGCTGCGCATAGTATCGCGGGTAAATTCAACATAACTTAATGGGTCTTTATGCGCACTCGGTTTTAATAGCTCCAGCGTAGAACGTAGAAAAGTATTGCAAAGTGTAAGCCAAAGTTAGGTATTAAATTAATCATAGTAGCGATCAGCCAGCAGGCCGCGGCGCTGCGCTGCCTTTTGCGGCTTCTGCTGCTGATGCCTGTTTTCGGTCTGGCAATGTATGGTCAAAATATCCATTATCAACAACAGCATTGCACACACTTGGTGAAACTTGAATCTTGGTTGCTTGTTGTGTGTAGCACTGACAGTCACCAGTGCGCTCACGCCTCAAACATTGAAGCCTAGGAAACGAAACAGGCTTTGTTAATTCATCATATATCGGAGCGCTTGCAGGTATGTCAGAGACGCGAGGCATACGATCATTTAAATATTGATCGACAGTTAAAGTAGTATCGCGTTTTGATTCTGAAAAAGATGCAAATCCTAACGGATCTTGATGAGGTTGAACCTGCTTTTCAACGGTTTGCGCTTGGGCTGGTGGTGGAGCGTCGAAACGATCGTGAAAGTGATACCACCCTCCCCCTATGACTAACGCCAACAGAAGGAAAGGAGCAAAAACTTTAAAAGGAATTTTGCGTTTAACTGTATGAATCTCGGCAGATTTATAACAGCCGAAATATTTTTTATTAAATGGAACGCGAGTAGCAACAGCAGCTTTTCTGACGAAATGGTCATCAACATCACTCTGACATTTTTCCCATTCAAAGCGCTTTGCAGATTGCATCCCGAACACGCGCTCAAAGTGCCAATGTTTACCAACAAAGCGCCGAAAACCAGCGTCTAGGAGCATTGGCGATTGAGTAATGACGAAGAAGTCAAAACCTCTGTGACGATGCTCAGAGAGCGCAAGAATAAAATCTGGTAGTGGTTTTTTAGGATCGCGAGTAGGGAAAATATACTGCGCCTCGTCAATAACAACGATTGACCCGTCAGGCAATGCCTCCCAGTTTTTTACTTCTGCTTCAGTGAGTTCAGTCCATCCAAGAGTTAATTCTTTAATGCGTATGTAATACTTTGGACGATTTGAAAAATCTGGATTGGAGTCTATGTAAGCCAAAGTGTTTAGAGTTTTGGAAGCCCCAGGAATTCCGGTTATCAAATGAATCATGCATTCATGCTCCCCTGCTTAACGACAGAAACCGACTTAGTTGCAACTTTAATCGCAATAGCAACCGACATACATCCAAACAAAATAGAAATCCCTATGTCTAACTTAGTGAGCAAAAGAATGTTAAGAATATCAGAGGGCAAATTATTAAAACGATTGAAAACGAATTGCTCTAGCTCATCTAATAAAAAATTAAACCCCGTGAAGGTGGCCAACCCCAAACCTAAATAACCAAGTATTTTTTTTAAAATGGCAGGCAGAGCAAAAAGAATAAACGCCCAAAGGCGGGTAAATAAAGTAGATAAAAAAACTCTTAATAAAAGGTATAAACCTTGAACAGCTAAGACAAGAACTTGCAGCATAAATCACCTATATTTTTTCAACAGTGCGATAAATAATTAATGAACCCGAAAGGGAAAAAAACAACAAAACAAAATAAGAAATGCCTTCTGCTAATTGACATAATGGGTCATAAGAAACTTCAAAACTGCCCAATGAAATATTGATAACGCGTGGCGCTGGGCATGAACCGGATGAGGTTTGGTTTGCTGCATTATTTAAATTTGCAACCATATCGGCATATTGAGAAACATCTATTTCACCGGTAGAACCCGCAATGGTTCCATCTGAATTTAAGGCGGTTTGATTGTTATCAATTAAATCATTGAACTCGCTTTGAATGTTTGCGTTATCGGTGTTGGCGTCAATATCAATTTTTTTATCAATACCATCACAATTGTTAATCCACATTTGTTTTAAAAATGCACACTGGATAGGGTCGCCGCCAGTGCATACAGGCTCGTTATTACAATTACTAGCTGTGGCATTGCCAGCGCTCGCAGATGAACCGGAACCGGTGCCAGTGCTTGCGGATGAACCTGAGCCAGAGCCAGACGAAGAAGAGGAGCCGCTATTGGGTATTGTCACACAATAAGTAATACCATTTTGACGGTATGAGTTAGGGCAAGGAGTGCTGGTAGTATTTAGAGCACAATTACCAGAACCAAAAGCAGCTTCACAATTTTGTTGGACTTGTTGTTGGGCAGATACGCTTGAATTTGAAGCGGATGAAGGTTGTGAAGTATTTGAAGCAGTGCTGGACGCAGAAGCGCTAGACGGAGCTGAACTAGTTGAATTTGGTGAAGCAGGTTCGCAAGAATAAACAGTCTTTTGAGTTGGGCCACCTACAATAATATTGACATCGCAATAAGTGTTATCTGGTTGGTCATTGTGACAAGAAAATTTATTGCCAACAGTCATAGCGAATTGTTGAGACGCACAATCGGACGCATTATCGACAAGCTCGGCACAGGAATTGAGTACCTCATCAAAATATTGTGATGCAGTACAAGCAGCAGCAGAAGAAGAACTGGAACTAGTACCATTGGAAGGAATTTCGCAGGTAGCGGTCTTATCAGCTCCATTTATGACAATATTCAAAACTTCGGGCAAGGTACAAACGGGCGCTTTGCATATACCATTTTGAAGAGTAAATCCGGTGGGGCACGTACTAGCAAGAGTGCACATATAGCCAACGTCAGGGTGCCGCGTGCCGGGAGGAAAAAACCTAGGATTACCATAGTACTGGCCGCAGTTATTATTCCATGTAGCACAATAAGCAGAACAAGAGGAGGAATTGGTGGCTAATTCGTCAGGGTAATCAACAGCTAGAGCAAAATGCGACAAAAAACAAAAGAATATGCATAAAATTTTTTTCATTAGAGACCACCCGCAATAATGTGCAGAGCAATAATTTCTGTAATGAGTAAAACAAAGTAAGGGTCGTAAAACATGTGGTTAACTCCTTAAAAAAAAAGGGGCTATAAGAAGCCCCTTTGTGGCAAAGCAAAGGGATTAAGACAACACTGTCCCTTTAACCCACTTAATGCCTACAGCAGCAATAGCGAGAACGATCAACGCACCGCCGACAATCAGAACATCACCTTTAACATCAGCCATATCAGCGGCAAACGTTGAAGGAAGGTTAGAAGCAGCGAAAGCACCAGTAGACGCGAAAGCACCAACAACAGCAGCAGAGGCAGCAGCTAATTTACGATTGATAAAAGAAAAATTAATTTTTTTCATGAGATTTAACTCCTAGTTTGATTACATTTAAAATTGCGCGCAGCGCCATTGCTGCGCACAGTATTGTCAACACAGCAAAACTCAAAGTGTCAAAATCCTCAGCGGAAAGAACACGTTGAGTTAATGCTAGGTTTAACAATTCTTCGCGGGTTTGAAATGTCCAAGTGCCAGCCTCTCCCGTAGCTGCATTTGCAGCACATTTGAAAACGGCGTTTGTGCCTGAATAGGTGGCGCTAATCGTGCCGTTGCATACTGGAACCTGTGCCATATAAAAACCCTAATTCTTTACTGTGGTGCGTTATTTTTTGGGAGCATTGCAGGACGAACTGCGAAAACATCGAAATATGTTGCCGCGTTATCAATCATTTTTTGTTGACCTGTATTTTTATCAACATATGATTTTTGGGTAACTACACCGCGAACAGTGCAGTCAACATCTATCAATTGGTTTGTTTGACCTAACGGTTGATCGCTAGACAAACGGAATTTGGAAGGATGAGAGAAAGCATCAGGCGCGGGAGCGCTAACAACGGTATATTGTTTGCCCTGCCAAAATTCTGATTTTTCAATTCGGACGCCTTTCAGGTTTACGGTAATAGACATAATTTTTTACTCCAATGATTAAGCGACTAAGCGCAACGGGTTTACTTCTGGGCGGCGATACCAACTAGGGATTGGTAACGATTTGACTTCAATAGTGCGAGACTCGCGCAC
>CAZZEV010000191.1:0-6008 GCA_964653305.1 uncultured Cellvibrionaceae bacterium
CGGCGAACTCCATGGGGGCCCCGTTTGGTGCCACTAGGAAATTATTTTTTAAAAGGGAGTCGTCATCCCCGCAGGGGATCCAGTGACTTTGTTGTCTTCATTTAAGGGCGCTGGATCCCTACGGGATGACGACTCCCTTTTTAAATCAGACGTTATGTAGGTTGCGGCTAAGCTGGCGCAGCCCAATACGTGTGACTCGCAGGGAGCACAAAAATAATTAACTGTACTCCTCCACAATTTCCGCCAACATCTCCAATCCCTTTTTCATATTCTCCGCATTTGCATGGCTAAAATTAAGCCGCATAGTCCCTAACTTGGGCGTGCTGCTTGCGGGATAAAACGCTTCGCCCGGCATAAAAGCCACGCCGCGTTCCAGCGCAATTTTTAACAGCGGGCGAGTATCAATTGCGTTGCGTAACTGCAGCCAAAAAAATAATCCACCGGCGGGTGTTTCCCAATCGGCTAAATGGCCGAAGGTACTTTTAAGTGCATCGTTCATCGCATCGCGTTTGTGTTTATAGGTGTTACGCAAATGCGCCAAATCATCGTTGCGATTTTTACTCACCAACCAATTCGCCACGCGAATTTGGCCGGGTCGATTGGTGTGTAAATCGCTGGCTTGCTTTAAACGCAATAAATGCGGAAATAAATCCTTGGATGCCGTTAAAAATCCCACGCGCCAACCTGGCCAAAGTGTTTTGGAAAAACTACCCAAATAAATCCACGGAGCACGTTTTAACAGGCTGCAAATCGGCGTGCGATCTACGGCGTCGTACATCAACTCGCGGTAAGGTTCGTCTTCAATTAAAGGCAAACCGTAATGATCCAACACCTCTGCCACTGCGCGGCGGTTAGCGGCGCTGTAGCAATGGCCGGAGGGATTTTGAAAGGTGGGGATTACATAAATCGCGCGTGGTTTCTGGGTTTCTATCATCTCCGCCAGGAGGGTTGTGTCTATGCCTTCATCGGTGAGTGGTAGACCTATGCAATTTGCGCCGAATAGCTGGAATGCTTGCAGTGCCGCTAAATAAGTCGGCGCTTCGCAGAGTATGGGTGTGCCTGGGTCTACAAATAATTTCGCGGTTAGGTCTATGCCCTGTTGCGAGCCTGAAAGTACCATGGTTTGCTCGGCGGATACTGGCAAACCAGATTCTGCTAACCAATCGGCTAGGCGCGAACGCAATAGCGGCTCGCCTTCGCTTTGCCCGTATTGTTGAAACACAGAGCTTTGCCAATCGTGCGATGTGTCTGAGTCATGTAGAATCGGCATGGCGTCTGCGCTGGGTAGGCCTCCTGCGAATGAAATCATTCCCGGCGCTTGCGCGGCAGCAAGAATCTCCCGAACAAGGGATGAGGTTAAACGTGAGATGCGTTCAGATAATTGTGGTGCTGGGTACATGGCAGTCTCGCGGCATATTAAATAGGTCAGATTTGTTGACCTATATTTCACTTCTTTAAGATTAAAGTCAATATGGTTGACCAATTAAGTCAAAATATAACCAAATCCCGTGAGGCTGAGCTCAATCAAGCCTTGGAGCTATTCCATTTTGCCTTTCGCGCCTTTACCGCCAAGCCGGATCAATTGCTGGAAGCGCGCGGTTTGCAGCGCGTGCACCATCGCATTCTCTATTTTGTGGGCCGTAACCCTGATATTCGGGTGAGTGGGTTGCTCGGGATATTGGGCGTCACCAAGCAAGCCTTGCACGCGCCATTGCGTCAATTAATTGCGATGAATTTAATTCAAGATTCACCCGACGCCAGCGATAAGCGCGGTAAATGTTTAGCACTCACTGCGGAGGGGGCAAAGCTCGAGGCAGCATTGAGCGGAGCGCAGCGCAAATTATTAGCAAGTGTTTTTGAGCAAGCGGGCGCAGAAGGTGAATCTGCATGGCGACACGTTATGGATCAATTGGCCGGTCAGCTGCCTAAATAATTCTTTCAGCTTGTGAGAGATTTTCTCGTCATGGGTTGAGAATAAAAATCAAATCAATCGTAAATAGTAAAGGATGTATGATGAAAAACTCCCTGTTAGTACTACTCTCCGCCTCGGCAATCCTATGTTCTTCTTGTGTTCTCGCCAGTGATGCTGCAATTGCAGAATCAAAACCCATAGGTGTGGCGCAAAGCTTGTCGAAAGAAGATGTTCAAAAAGGAGTTGAGAGTGGTGCTTTTTGCACTGACGCTAAGGGTTTGGCAAATTCTCGCGGTGCTGTAATCGAGCATCAGGGTAAGATTTACCGCTGCGTAAAAGCTTACGGTGAAAATCTTTCTAAAAACCAAAAATTGGTTTGGGTTGAGCTTACAATGAGAAAGGGGGAAGCTGTTACCGCAGACTAATTATCTATCCTCCCGCAATCGTGGTTTTTAAGAGCCACATTTTTTATTCATCTAACAAGATTCCACAATCAGAGAGACCCTTATGAAATCACGCGCAGCTGTTGCCTTTGCTGCAGGCAAGCCTTTAGAGTTGGTTGAGATCGATGTGCAAGGCCCAAAAGCCGGCGAAGTCTTGGTGCGTATTGTCGCTACCAGTGTTTGTCATACGGATGCTTACACCTTATCGGGTGCAGATCCCGAAGGTCTTTTCCCTGCGGTGCTTGGTCACGAAGGTGCGGGCATAGTGGAAGCTGTGGGTGAGGGTGTCACCAGCTTGCAAGTGGGTGATCATGTTATTCCTCTCTACACCGCGGAATGTCGCCAATGTAAATTCTGCCTGTCGGGTAAGACCAATTTGTGTGGTTCTGTGCGTGCGACGCAAGGCAAGGGCGTTATGCCAGATGGCACGTCCCGTTTTTCGCTAAACGGTCAACCGCTCTTTCATTACATGGGCACATCTACATTTTCTGAATACACCGTTTTGCCGGAAGTGTCGCTTGCTAAAGTATCCAAAGAGGCGCCACTGGATAAAATCTGCTTGCTCGGTTGTGGCGTAACAACGGGAATTGGGGCCGTCTTTAATACCGCTAAGGTTACCCCGGGCTCAACCGTTGCTGTTTTTGGTTTGGGTGCAATTGGCCTTGCGGTTATTCAGGGTTCGGTTCTGGCTAAGGCGAGTCGCATAATCGCCATTGATCTAAACCCCGATAAGTTTGAATTGGCGCGTCAGTTTGGCGCCACTGATTTTGTTAACCCTAAAGACTATTCGGACCCGATACAGCAGGTGATTGTGAATATGACTGACGGTGGTGTGGATTATTCGTTTGAGTGCATCGGCAACGTCAATGTTATGCGCTCCGCGTTGGAGTCTTGCCATAAGGGTTGGGGTGAATCGATCATTATTGGTGTGGCGGCTGCAGGGCAAGAAATTGCTACGCGCCCCTTTCAGTTGGTTACCGGCCGCGTTTGGAGGGGCTCAGCCTTTGGTGGAGTAAAGGGTCGTACACAATTGCCAGATTATGTTGAGCGCTACATGAAAGGCGATATCAAAATCGACGAATACATTACGCATGAAATGCCCTTCGAGAAGATTAACGAGGCTTTTGACTTGCTCCATCAAGGTAAAAGTATTCGCACCGTGCTGCATTTCTAATTCACGACAATAGATTTTTTAACCGAGCACGATTTATGTCAGATGTTGAATCAAGCTTAATGCTTATCTCTGCCACCAAAAGTTTTGGTGGTTGGATCAAGCGCTACAGACATTATTCCAGCACACTCAATTGCGAGATGGTGTTTGGAATTTATTTGCCTCCGCAAGCCGAAGCTAATCCGGTCCCGCTGCTTTGGTGGCTGTCTGGATTAACCTGCACAGATGAAAACTTCATGCAGAAATCCGGCGCGCAACAGGTCGCGGCAAAATTGGGTATTGCAATTGTTTGCCCTGACACCAGTCCGCGTGGCGTCAATATTCCTGGTGAAGATGACGCTTATGATTTTGGTTCAGGGGCTGGTTTTTATGTGAATGCGACTCAAGAGCCTTGGGCAAAGCATTACCAAATGTTTGATTACATCACCAAAGAATTACCGGAGTTGGTTTTCGCCAGTTTTCCGCTAAATGGAAAAGAAAGCATCAGCGGTCACTCCATGGGTGGTCATGGTGCTTTGGTTTTGGCGCTGCGGCAGCCGGGTCGTTATGCATCCGTATCTGCTTTTGCACCGATTGTGAATCCGAGTAGCGTACCTTGGGGCCAAAAAGCCCTTAGTGGTTACTTGGGGGATGATCAGCAGTCTTGGGCAGGCTATGATGCTTGCGCTTTGGTGCTTAAAGGTGAATCAAAACAGCCTATGTTTATTGATCAGGGGGATGCCGATAACTTTCTGGCAGAGCAGTTGCGGCCTGAACTGCTGGAGAAAGTCTGTCATCAGCGTCAGCACCCACTCGTCTTGAGGCGTCAAGAGGGTTACGACCACAGCTACTACTTTGTCGCGACGTTCATAGATGATCATCTGCGTTATCACGCCCAGCACCTAGCTTAAGTTCCCGCAGAAAGCGTATGTAAAGCCCCGTTTCATGCGGGGCTTTTGTGTTTTCCTAGGGTCGAAAATATATGCAGTTCGGATTTGATGTGTACAATGGCGCTCCCCGCTCCAAGGCAGAGATTAGAGGTTGGTAATGAGTAATAACAATCACGAACAAAATAAATCGAGCAGTCCGGATGAGCGCGAGAGCGACTCCTTATTCGGTGACTTGGAAGAAGAGGTTTCCGAGGGCGGGCAAAAAGTTCGTCATAGAGGTGTCTATTTGCTGCCTAATTTATTTACGACAGGCGCCCTATTTTGCGGGTTTTATGCGGTGATCTCAGGTATGCATGACAGGTTTGGTCATGCGGCCATTGCAATTTTTATCGCGATGCTTCTTGATGGTATGGATGGTCGCGTCGCACGCATGACCAATACTCAGTCGGCGTTTGGTGAGCAGTACGATAGCTTGGCAGATATGGTTTCCTTTGGTGTGGCCCCTGCACTGGTAATGTTCACTTGGGTTCTGGGTGATCTTGGTCGCTGGGGGTGGGCGGCGGCCTTCATCTATACGGCTTGCGCTGCTTTACGTCTTGCGCGTTTCAATACTCAAATCGGCGTAGTGGATAAAAAGTACTTCATTGGTTTGGCTAGCCCCATGGCGGCCGCCATTATCGCGGCAACTGTCTTGGTGCTATCGAACTATCAGCTAGAAAGTCTGTGGGTGAAGTCGGGCTTGGCTGTCCTTACCGTGTGCACAGGTCTATTGATGGTGTCCAATTTTCGCTATAGCAGCTTCAAAAGTGTGGATTTCCGCGGTCGTGTGCCCTTCGGTGTCATGCTTCTTATCGTTATGGCGTTTGCGTTATTGACGATTTATCAAGAAGAAGGCTTGTTGGTTATCTCTGTAGCCTACGGATTGTCTGCCCCATTTATTTGGATTCTGAGAAAGGTTGGTCTCCTCAGCGCAGAGTAATCTGATGGTAAATCCCGCGTATTGATCGCTTTGTATTGCATCTGTTTATATGTTGATCTTGGCGACAAAACTCTTTAGGTGTTTCCACAGAAAAAGCTTGCAAAGGAAGTGGTGGGTGCCTATAGTTCGCGCCCTCGCTGAGCAGGCAGATTTGATCCTCGGATTAAAAAGAATGTTTAGCGAAGTTTGTAAAAACTGAATGAAAATAAAGGTTTACAAACAGAAAAAATAGCGTAATATGCGCGCCTCGCTTCAAGGGTAACCAGAAAAGCGAAAGCAAAACGAAGTAAAGCTGAGGCTTGAAACGAATTGCGAAACGCAAAAAGAATTGAAAAATTCTTGTTGCAAAAGGGAAGGAAAGCTGTAGAATGCGCCTCCCACGGTTAGAGCTGAACGCTCACCGGTTCTTTAACAGACAGATCAAGCAATGCGTGTGGGCACTTATGGTGGATTTGGCGAGACCAAATTAACAGATGTAAGTGCTCGCAGAAATACAGAAATGTAAATTTGAGAGAGTCAGCATCTGAGCAAAATTTAGTAGTTCTTAGGAATTACAAAAAGATTTAAAACTGAAGAGTTTGATCATGGCTCAGATTGAACGCTGGCGGCAGGCCTAACACATGCAAGTCGAGCG
>CAZZEV010000192.1:0-1149 GCA_964653305.1 uncultured Cellvibrionaceae bacterium
AGTAGCTGTGACTTTCGCCGTAGCCGCAGGCGGCTCCATGGTGGCGTGCTCTAAATGCGGAAGGCTGTAAGTCGCTTCATAGGTTTGTGCTGCATTGGTAAAGGCTTGGGCGATATCGCCACGGGTGGCAACGGTTTTTGCTTCAGTTACCGGCGCTGAAATGAGTTTACTGATAGCGGCGCGTGAATCGAACTTCGCATGCGCCGGATTGTTTGTCCAAGTCACGCTCAGGGCTTTACGGCCTTCCATAGCGGCCCAGGTATTGGTGGCAATAATGGCAACGCCAGCGAGTGGATTAAAGCCTGCAGGCTCAATGCCACCGTCAATCTTTACTGCTTGAATTACGCCGGGAATGAGCAGCGCTTTGCTGGCATCAAAGGATTTCACTTTGCCCCCTAAAATGGGGCTGCGCTCAATACTGGCGTACACCATATCGGGAATTTTAGTGTCTATGCCGAAGCTGGTGGTTCCCCGCACTATATCCGCAAAGTCGGCCATGGCCATGGGCTTGCCGATGTATTTGAACTCTTGTGGATTTTTAAAGCTGAGTTGTTTCGCATCCGGCAGTGGCAGCTTGGCCGCTGCTTGTGCCAATTCACCATAGCTCAAAGATTTTCCGCTCGGAGAATGAGTTACGCGATGATCTTTTGCGATACAAGATTCCAGCGGCACTTGCCATGTCGCTGCAGCCGCTTGACGCAGCATGAGTTTGGCGGAGGCGCCCATTACACGCATTGGCTGGAAAAAATTACGAACGCTGTTGGATCCATCGGTATTTTGATCGCCGTATTTCTCGTCGCCTTGTGCTTGCAGAATATCTATTTTGTCCCAGTCTGCATCTAACTCATCGGCCACGACTTGTGGAAGGCTGGTGCGAATGCCTTGCCCCATTTCCGATCGGTGCGCCATGATGGTTACGCGATTATTCGCGGCAATATGAACAAAGATGTTCAGCGAAACCGCTTGGCCGGCAGCAGCTTGTTGGGTGCTTAAGGCAAGGGCGCCATAGGCCGATTGGCTCACAGTGGTTTGTAAGGCTAATCCAGCAGTACCTAAACCTGTCATTTTTAAAAAATCGCGGCGATTTAATTTGCTTAAGGTGGCCATTAAATTGCTCCCTTCGACTTTTTAGCAGGTTGATGAATCTGT
>CAZZEV010000192.1:1159-5950 GCA_964653305.1 uncultured Cellvibrionaceae bacterium
GGCGACGGATTTAATCGCCGCCTCAATACGGGGATAAGTGCCGCAGCGGCAAATATTGCCAGACATGGCATCTTTGATTTCAGCATCTGAAGGCGTGGGATTATTTTTTAAGAGCGCGGCTGCACTCATGAGTTGCCCAGATTGGCAGTAGCCACATTGAGGAACCTTGTGCGCTAACCAAGCCTGTTGCAGCGGATGATCTCCGCTCGCCGAAAGCCCTTCAATGGTAGTGATTTCAGCACCGAATGCGGCCGCAAGTGGCATTAAACAGGAGCGAACCGGCTGACCGTTTAAATGAATGGTACAGGCGCCGCAGAGGCCTTTGCCGCAACCAAATTTGGTGCCGGTCATATTGAGCAGATCGCGCAATACCCACAGCAGCGGCATATTGGGGTCTGCATCTATTGGGTGTTCAACACCATTAATTTTTACCTTGTTCACAGACTCTCTCCTTCTGGGGTTCTGATTCGGCGGGGGTTGATTAGGGCGGTGCTGAGTTTTTGCTCGTTAAAGCGAGCCCACTGATCTTGGGTATCTATATCGATTGCAGCGGTCGCCATGGGCACGCTGATAACCGAGTTTTGTTGAAGAATATGTTTTGCGCCCATATCGCCTTTGAGTTCTTTAAGTTGGTCGAAATAGTGGTTTGGGAAAATGGCTGGAACGCCCAAACCATCGGCATAGCTAGCGCACACAATGGGTGGAATGTCGTTGCTTTTTAACTGTGCATAGCGACTTGTTAAGCGTGCTAAGTCAAAGCTGCTGAGTGCTGCTTGGTCGCACAACATAATTAATACAGCGCTGGCGCTGGCAGGTAAAGCCGCTACGCCACACGCGATAGAAGAACCAATGCCCTGATTCCAATTTGGATTTATAACGACCTGTGCCCGTCTCACCAATAAGGATAAATGTTCGTGGCGAAAACCAAGAACCACAGAAACGCGAGCCGGTGCAAGAATAGATGCCTGATCAACCGCGTGTTCGAGCATGGTTTTATCGCCAATCATGGCAAGTTGTTTAACGGCATCGCCAAAGCGGCGGCCTTCGCCTGCGGCCAGCACGAGGATATGCACACTCACGCGAATTCCCTCGTGAGTGAAATAACGGGTATGGAATTTTTAGCGGCCAAACAATTATTTGATTCGAGTATCTGATGGCATTGTGCGAGTGTTGCAAGCGCAATGGATTCGGGTAAATCACCGCCTATTGGCAACCCCATAGGGCCGTGTATTTCTATGGAACTGTAAAGCCCTGCACGATTCATTACTTTACGTTTGCGATGTTCTGGGCCAAGTAATCCAATATAACGTGCAGTGGAGTTTTGTAAGGCCTTGATTGCGAGCGAGTCCATTTCGATGTTGTGTGTCATCACTATGGCTGCATCAATTGTGTTTAGAAAATTCGCTGGACTAAGCGCATCTGCGCTATCGCGAATAATGGTTGTTGCTGCAGCAAAGTCCACTGATTTTGCGTAGCTAGCGCGATTATCAATAAGCGTAATTTGCCAACCCATCACACTTGCCATTTGCACCAAGGGAATTGCATCTACCCCGCCACCAAAAATCACAAGATGTGTTTGTGGTTGTACTGCAATGGCGAGCACACTATTGCCAAATTGATCGTTGAAATAATGTGTTTGATGCGCTGCTAGATTATGTTGCGAAAAGTCGTCGGCCGTTATTAACCGATTTGGCGAATCGCTATTATTAAGTGAAATGGAATAATGTATTGGCCTGCGATTTTGTAGCGCAATATACAACTGATCTAGATGATGATAATTATTTTCTGCAGCAATGGGCTGCAATAAAATAGTCACCTTGCCGCCACAACCTAACGCCATGGCCCAAGGTGATTCTGAGTTGTCACTGGAGTCATAAAAAACGCGTTGCGGTTGATCAAACGTTAAGACTTTTTTTACATCCACTAACAAGGATTTTTCTAAACATCCGCCACTGATTAATCCAAAGTATTGCCCTAATTCATTCACTAAAATCATCGCGCCTGTTTTGCGATAATTGGAGCCTTCAATCTGAATGACAGTGCCTAACACCCAGCGCAATAGATCGCGCTGGGTGTACCACTGAGCCAAAATCCCGTGAAGATGATTAGCCATGAGGGCATACTTTTCTAGTTAAGAATCAAATAACGTTTTTGTTAATGTTTCGGTACTGCTTGCGTCGTTTTATACTCGGCTGCAAATTGCGTTAAATACGCTTGCCACTCTTGCGCGGATTTAATGTCTTTCGCTTTTTCCCAGCCATAACCTGCATAGTAAAATATCTTGCCGCGACTATCGGTGTTGGCAATATAAAGCGCATGGCTGGTGTCGGGTGTGCTTGCGTTGTAGGTTGTGACTGCTTGCACAATGTTTTTGGGGTCCATAAAAATACCTGTACCCAAACCGAAACCATCCATTTTTTCCCATGTTGAAAGCCAACCGGTCTTTTGATCAAAGGTGGTTATGGCATTGCCATCATGAGTAGTAACGCCAACGGCGACTGGCAAGTTTTCAACAATTTTTCCATTCATTCTAAAGGTAGACTCCACTGCATACATGCGTGAACCCATCTTCAACATAATACGTTTTTCTTCACTGTATTTATCGCCGTTTATGGTTTTATGATAAGTCAGCGTAAATATCACGAACTTAGATGTGCTTTCCTGCAGTGATGCTCTGGTGTAAGTCTCTAAGGGCTCGCGCTTGCCGTTAATCCACAACGCCGAACCGCCGCAACCGGCTGATGCACCAACATGATAATTATCCAAGCCTTCGCCATGGTCTTGGTGATAAGAAATGTTTTGTTTTGTTTCCAGCTCGTACCATTTATTAATAATGGGATAGTTCACGCGTTTTAACCAGCAATCAATTCCAGCATCTTCATTGCCACTGCGCAGCGCTGGGCCGTAGGCTCTAAAGGCAACCAGGTCATTTTCCCATGCAAAATCGTCTTTGCGTTCTGGAACATAACGAGCAAAGGTGCGAGGGCGTTTAGGGTCATGGAATATTTTGAGTTCTTTATCCAATTTTGCATTGGACGATTTCATTCCAGCTTTGAGCTTCTTTGAGTCTGCTATTTGTGCTGGGGCATGGCCACCAACGAGCTTAAATACTTCTGAACCTGCTGCTAAGAAAGCGCCTGAGCCATAGGTTTCGGTTTTATCAGGCCATGCTTGGCCCGGTGCCGCGCCAATGGGTTGTACATAACCGAGCATACCGTCTTTAGTAATGTGCGAATTTGCAGCTGCCCAACCTTTGAATATGGCGTTGGTAAATTTCTCGTCTTTTAAAATGCCACGGTTCACACCCCACGCTAAACCGTAAGTGAAGAATGATGTACCGCTAGTCTCTGGGGTTGGAAAGTTATCGGCATTCAATAAACTCATTGACCAATGCCCTTGTGGAGTTTGAATTTTTACAAGGGTATCTGCCATTTTTAAATAAATTTTGAGTAAATAGGCATATTCTGCAGAGTCTTTTGGTAATTCATCCATCATCAATGCAAGGCCAGCAAATACCCAACCATTGCCGCGTGCCCAAAATACTTTTCTATCGTTAACGCGTTTTGTTAGGTAGTTGCTGTCGCGATAGAACAATCCTTCTTCTGCGTCATACAAATGATCCACAGTGGCTTTTACTTCGGCCATCATCCAAGTGTTATAGGTTTGATTGCCTGTGATTTTTGCGAGCTTTGCCCAAACTGGGGGCGCCATAAATAATGCATCGCACCAGGTCCAGCGTTCAAAGTGAATATAATTATCTATAGAAATAGGTTCTTCGCTTGGGAAAGCCATTACATGGTCCAAGCTCGCCTTGGTTGGCTCTAGCATGCGCTTATCGCCATAGTGGCGATAGAGTTCTAAATATAATTGCCCAATTGTGTGATCGTCTGCCATGTAAGTGCGATCATGCAATTTGAACTGGGTTCTTTCGCCGACACTTTTTGCCCATTCTAGGTAGCGCTTATCGCTCGTAACATCTACCCATTTCATGAGGCCCACATAAAACGCACCGTGAGTCCAATCGCGAATATCGTGGGGTTCGGGGTAGTTACTAAATTTGTCGCGGAAATGTTCTATTTGCCAATCGGCCACGCCTTGCATTGCAAGCGCGACTTCTTCCGGTTTGGGTTTATCTTGGGCTGATGCATAACTGGATGCTACAGCCACAATCAGGAGTATTAAAACGGATTTAATAGTCATAGCTTTCTCATGTGTTAATGACACAAACAATAGTTTTGGCTGTAGTTAAACAGAACCAACCTTTTATAGCGTATTTAGAAACAACGCTTTGACAAACAGATACTGCAATATTGGTAATAAGTGGCTAGAAAATTAACGCAAAATTGAATTAATAATTGATCTGATCTCTCTGCAACAAAAAAGCCCCTCCCTCAGGAAAGGGGCAAATTGAGTGAGAAAACTCAAATGTACCGGTGTTTGGAGAACTCCAAGTACCAGTCTAGTTTATGCAGGTATGAAAATGACGCTAGTCACCTGCCGGTTCGCTATAAAGTGGGTAGCCAAAAATCAAACAAATACAGTAATTTGTGAATTAGGGTAACAGGCTTTGAATTGAATGTTTACTGAACCATTTACCTGCCTAAAACCACGGTTCTACAAGGATAGAACAAAGATTACTGCAGGTGATATAACATCAGGCCATTTCACTAGGAAATTTTCGTAATCAATACTAAGGTAAAAAAATGAAAAAGATTGAAGAACGCTTCGCAGTCCACGTTGATGACTACAAAAGCTACGATACCGAAAAACTGCGCAAACACTTTTTAATTG
>CAZZEV010000193.1:0-5875 GCA_964653305.1 uncultured Cellvibrionaceae bacterium
CTGCACCTGCTGGTAAGCGTATGGGTCACGCTGGTGCGATTATTTCTGGCGGTAAAGGTACTGCAGACGAGAAGTTTGCTGCACTGGAAGACGCGGGCGTTAAAACCGTTAATAGCTTGGCCGATATCGGTAAAGCACTGAAAGAAATCACTGGCTGGTAATATTAGTCATTCGATTGTTTTTAAAAAGAGGCGGCCTTCGGGTCGCCTTTTTTATTGCTGAAAATTCTCCTGTGGTTCTCTAGACTCTTTCAATGCCTTAGTTTAGGATCCTGCGCGCCATTGTGCTAATTGGATTAACAATAACTAACTGAGGATAATCGTTTGAAAAACTTGTTTTGTTTTCTACCGTTAAAACACCTTTCTACGTTTTTAGTTTTGGCTGCTGTCGCTGTCGTTATGAGTGGTTGTGCCAATACGACTGCTTTGAAAAACTCTGCAAAAATTGTCATAGATACATCAAGTCCAAAAAAGGTGGTGGTGATGCCTATGGACGTTGAGCTTTCCTTGCTGACCGCATCTGGTTTAACGGAACCTAAAGCAGAATGGACTGAAAGTGCTATACGTTTTATGAATGCTGGCCTAAAGCAACGTTTAGGTAAGTCTGACGATAAGGTGGTTTTTTATAAAAGCACCGCTACGGATGCTCAAAATAGTTTGTTGCAGCTAGAGAAATTACATCAGGCAACAGGCTACAGTATTCTCACGCATGATTTGATGATGGCTTTACCCTCCAAAAAAATAGATACAGATCCTAGAACACTTGGCCCAGCAGCGGTTGAGCTTAGTAAACAAACGGGTGCTGATTATGGTTTGTTCATTTTTGTTCGTGACACCTATACCAGTGGTGGGCGTGCAGCATTAATGTTCTTTGCAGCAGCTGCGGGCGTGGGGATTCAAGGTGGGACGCAAGTCGGGTTTGCCTCGCTCGTCGACTTGAAAACGGGAAATATTGTGTGGTTCAACCGTTTAATCAGTGGGAGCGGCGATCTGCGTAATGAAGCTGATGCCGAGAAAACAATTACTAATTTGCTCGCGGGCTTCCCCCTTAATAAATAATTGAAGAGCGCACTATGGATAGCAAATTGGTTATTGCGCTCTTGTGTGTATTAGCGAGTTTTTTTGCTAAGGCAGAAGAGTACACCGCAAATTTTGATCCGGGATATCGGCCAGCGTTGTCGTCTGATGAAGGTGGCTTTTGGTATCAAGTCGATAAACTTGAGGAATCCATAAAAGTCTCGCCTGACCGTATTACCGACCCGGTATTAAATAGCTATGTAAAAAATCTCACGTGCAAATTAGCGGGCGATTTTTGCCCGCATATTCGCGTGTATATTTTGCGTAATCCCCATTTCAATGCCGGTATGTATCCCAATGGCATGATGCATGTGTGGAGTGGTTTGCTATTACGTACTACCAGCGAAGCTGAGTTGGCGGCGGTTTTATCGCATGAAATAGCACATTTTTTGCGAAGCCATCAAATTACTCAGTGGCGCAAGCTAAGAGCAAATGCTTCGGCCGCAATTTTCGCGGATATGTTTTTAACCATGGGGTTGGCAACATTGAGTGTTGTGCAAGGCGCTATGTCGTTTAGTCGGACTCAGGAAACTGAAGCCGATCTGTTCGGTCTGCAGCTCATGGTTAAGGCGGGATATACACCTGAAACAGCTGCTCAGCTTTGGGAGTATGTTTATAGCGAAGCAAAAAGCGATAACAGCAAAGAAAAAGAAAGTGTTTTCTTTTCCTCTCACCCCAAAAGTAGTGACCGTATGGTTGTTTTGGCAAAAAGAGCGCAAGAGCTTCGTGAAGCAGGGCGGCAATACGATAGTAAGCAGAAAGAATACCTTGCCAACGTGGGACCGCTGTATTTTGATTTTATGAGTAGCCATTTAGAGTTGCAGGATTTAGGTCGTGCACAAACTATGCTGGAGCGACAAGCGTCTGCGGGTTTCCCTCCGGCAGATGTTGCTTTTTTTAAAGGCGAGTTAGCAAAGTTGCAAACCAATAATGATGCACTTGCTATTGAGCAGTATAAAAAAAGTATTAGTTTTCCCGTACATCCGGCAGCCGCTTATCGCGAATTAGGATACATGCTAACCAAGACTCGTTCGCCTGACGCAAAAACCTATTTAGAGCACTACCTTTCTGTTGCTCCCAATGCATCGGATAAAGATATGGTGCAATATTATATTGAATCAATTAATAAATAAGAGAAATCTATGATGACGAAGTTTTTAAATGTGAGTAAAAAATTATTAGTCTTAGGTACAATTTTAGTGCTGAGCAGTTGCGCTGCCTATGTGCTGAAGCCTGCGGGCGCCAATAAGGTTGCAAATTTAAGTTTCAACACAAATTTCAATTGGAATAAGACGCCAGTTACATTTGGCCCTAAAACCGAAGTTTGGACTGTAGATGGTGTTCTCCTAAACCGTATGATCTTTATTACAGGTGTTGAGTCTGGTAAGGCAATTTTTAATGATGTTAGTAAAGATACGCCTATGCCGAAATTCAATTCCAATGTTTTACCTCATGAATTAAAAGCATTGATTGAGACTTCATTGACTAACACTAGCGGTGGTAAATATCCGGTTAAAACCACTAACCTAAAGCCAATGAAGCTCAATGGCAAACAAGGTGTTGGTTTTGATCTTGAGTTTTACAATGCCGATGGTCTATTGAATCGGGGCAAAGTTGTAGCTGCGGTGGATGCAGATAAACTAAATGCTGTGATATTTGCAGCAGCAGCGGTTTATCACTATGACAAATACGCTCCTGAGTTTGATACTGTTGTAAAAACTATGCAGTTTTGATTGTCGCGATTGCAAACTCAAAAATTAAAACCCCAGCGAATGCTGGGGTTTTTGTATTCAGTACAATTGTAAGCGCTCACTGCTTCAGATTTCGTTCCTTTCTGTATTTACACTTTTTCACCGTACCTTTTGTCTGGCTTTGTTATCTTTACTGGTTGGTAGGTCAATTCTGTATAAGTGTGTATTGTGCATTACCGCCCTAAGCGGGCATCGAATAGCGTTCAAAATGCCTTCTAAGGTAGCAAATGCGAATACTGTTTATATGCTTCTTGCGTCCACTTGTATTTAAATAAAGGTTAGAAAATTGCGGTTAGGTAAAAGACTAAAACAGATTCAATCCATGGTGGTAGATAATTACGACCATATTTGGGATTGTTGCTGTGATCATGGTTTGTTAGGTGCTGCCTTGCTTGCAAAGTGTACCGCGCCGCATATTCATTTTGTAGATATTGTTCCAGAGTTAATGGGTGAGCTAGAAAAAAAGTTACGCCGATTTTTTCCTGCTGATTCTGGTTCGATTTCACAGTGGCAAGTGCATTGTATGGATGTTGCTGCATTACCCTTGCAAGAACACAGCGGAAAACATTTGGTGATTATTGCCGGGGTGGGTGGTGATTTAACGGCGGAATTTGTTCGAGAGATTCATTTTCGCTGCCCCAATGTTGAAATAGATTTCTTGCTGTGTCCAGTGCATCACCAATTCACTTTGAGACAGCATTTAATTCAGCGTGATTTTAGCTTGCTGACAGAAGTTCTGCTGGTTGAAAACCAAAGATTCTATGAGGTTCTACTGGTTTCAAATAAGAAAAATATAAACTCAGTCATAAGCCCTGTTGGTAGTTTAATTTGGCAGGTGAATACGTCTGAGCAATCAAAGATAGCAGTTGGTTATTTGAGTAAAACATTGGCGCACTATAAGCGGATGCAGTTAAAATCTGGCTCAGAGGCGCAGCATATTGTTGACGCTTATAGTGCGATTCTTATCTAAGAATATTTTGCGTAAGGTTTAAATTACAAATGACTCGCGCTATAAATTATTTTTAATTCTTCGGCCGCTAATTCAATGCCTTCATCAGCTGCCTCTTTCAAGAGCTGCAGCCCTCTAGGTTTATCTTGCTTTGTTTGATTGTTTCCGTAGTAAAGATTAAAACCGTGTGTAAATTTAGAATGCGAATGCCCTTGGGAAATAGCGCGTTCAAAATAAAAGGTTGATGATTCATCCTGTTCTGCAATCATATCCCCATAAAGATATAGCACGCCTAAACGGTATGAGGCATCTGCGAGCCCACCCTCAGATGCTGATTTTAAAAGTGCCACACTGCGTTTTTCAAAATCTTCGTCACTTTCATTGAGCCGTTCCAAACTAAAGCTCGAGTAGAGCAATTGCGCATAGGGATCATTGGCTGCAATGAAAGGTGCAATTAATTCGTAAAGTTCTTCTACATCGCCATTTTCAAAAAGTTGATCAGCTTTTGTTCTAATATTTGTATCCACTTATTCGTTCTTCTTGGTGGTAACTAGGGTGGTGCAACTATATAGCGCTCGCTGACTTAAGGCTAATCGGTTTTTATTGGCGCAAGCTTAAGGTGCCTCATCTCAATTTAATTCACAGGTTTTCACTGTTAGAAATTATTGATGTTGTAAATATTAGAAAAGCTAAGTCCATTTTTGATTTTGTGGGCTAGACTTTCCCGTAGCTAGAACAAAAAAGAATTGCCTCAATTCATCTACACCGTTTCAGTGCTTATAGTAATTATCACTATTTCATCCTTAGACGCTCCCTGTTAGGAGGAAAGTCATGCAACACCCACCGTTATTCACCCGTCGTTTAACTGCCGTTGTGGCGCCCTTAGCGCTGCTCAGTAGCTTAGTGTTTGCACCGGGAGTGATAGCTCAAACGCAAATCCCCACGCCGCCAGCGTGTAAAGATACAAAATGTAAATTTCTGGATACTTCATTATCTCCGCAGGTGCGCGCTGCTGATTTGGTGTCGCGTATGACGCTACAAGAAAAAGCAGAGCAGGTTGGTCACATAGCGCCGGCCGTTCCGCGTTTAGGCATACCGCAATACAACTGGTGGAACGAAGGCTTGCACGGTGTTGCACGTGCGGGTATTGCCACTGTATTCCCACAGGCGATTGGTATGGCGGCGTCTTGGGATGAAGCCATGATGCAAACCGTTGGCGATGTTATCAGTACCGAATTCCGCGCTAAATACATCGAGCATTTGCACCCTAACGGCGGTTCCGATTTTTATCGCGGCCTAACGGTGTGGTCGCCTAATATTAATATTTTCCGCGACCCTCGCTGGGGCCGTGGTCAAGAAACCTACGGTGAAGACCCGTACCTTGCTGGCCGTTTGGGCATTGGTTTTATCAAAGGCTTGCAGGGCGATGATCCTAAATTTTTCAAAACCATCGCCACCTCTAAACATTTTGCGGTTCACAGTGGGCCCGAATCCAACCGTCACAAAGAGAGCGTGTTCCCAAGCCCACGCGACTTGGAAGATACCTATTTGCCTGCCTTCCGCGCCACTGTGACGGAAGCGAACGTGCAATCGCTCATGTGCGTTTACAACGCGGTTAACGGCGTGCCCGGCTGCGCTAACGAAGAGTTAATGGAAAAATACTTGCGCAAATCTTGGGGCTTTAAAGGCTACGTAGTTTCGGATTGCGGCGCTGCGGCTAACATCTACCGCGAAGACAGCTTGCACTACAAGAAAACGGCAGAAGAGGGCGTCACCGCCGGTATTAAAGCGGGTATGGATTTAATTTGTGGCGATTATCGCAACAACATGACCACCGAAGTTCAGCCGATTATCAATTCGGTTAACAGTGGTCTTATGCCGCAAGCAACGCTTAATCAAGCCTTGGTTCGTTTATTCACCGCTCGCATGCAATTGGGCATGTTCGATAACTATGCATCGCTGCCATTCGCCAAAATTAAAGCGACTGATTACGACACCCCAGCGAATCACGCCGTCTCTTTGGAAATGGCGAAAAAGTCTTTGGTGCTCTTAAAGAACGATGGTGTTTTGCCCTTGAAGAAAGCGCCTAAAACCATTGC
>CAZZEV010000194.1:0-5855 GCA_964653305.1 uncultured Cellvibrionaceae bacterium
TTTTGATGAAGTGCTGAAGCATTTTTTCAGTCACTTGGAAATCTGCAATCACGCCGTCCTTCAATGGACGAATAGCGGTGATATTGCCGGGGGTGCGGCCCAACATACGCTTGGCCTCGATGCCTACCGCTTCTACGGTTTTACGGCCATCGTGGTGGCGAATTGCCACTACGGAAGGTTCGTTAAGAACTATACCGCGGCCACGCACATAAATCAGGGTGTTGGCGGTGCCGAGGTCGATGGAAAGATCGTTAGAGAAAACTCCACGCAAGGATTTGATGAACATGAAGATGCGGCCTTATTAATCTGGTTTAGCCACTATTAATCTGAAATAGCAGCTATGGCTGGTAAAGTGCGGCAGTATAAGGGAAATTTGCGCGTAAGTCGGCCTCTTTTTACGCACTTTTTGCAAACTTTCTCTAAAAGAGGAAGCATTTTCGAACGGAACCTAAAACCACCTATTGATCCTTGCAAAACACAGCCGCAGGTGGCGAAAGGGCTATTTAAATAAAGCAGGTCTGGCTAGCTAAATAAAGACTGTTAATGAGAATCCGTCCACACCGACTCCGCCATCCATTCATCGATTTGCGCCAGCGCCATAGGGCGACCAATGTGATAACCCTGAGCTTCATCGCAACCCATATGAGTTAAACGATCAATCAAAGCCGCATTCTCCACCCCCTCGGCCACCACTCTAAGACTGAGGCTGTGGGCCAAATGAATAGTGGATTCAACAATCAACTCGTCCTGCCTATCCTCCAGCATATTGCGGATAAACGAGTAGTCGATTTTGAGCGTTTGCACCGGCAGTTTTTTCAAATAGGCGAGCGATGAATAACCCGTACCGAAATCATCAATAGATAATTGCGCACCCAACTCATGCAATTGTTGCAACACTCGCATTGCACGTGGGGGGTCACTCATGATGGAGCTTTCCGTAATCTCCAACTCCAACGCACTCGCAGGCAAACAGTATTTTTGCAGTAAAGTGCGCACGAGTTTTGGCATATTTTCATCGAGCAAATTACGCGCCGATAAATTTACCGCCACGCTTACATTCAAGCCTTGGGAATGCCACAGACAACACTGCGCAATACTTTTTTCCAGCACCCACGCCGTGAGCGGATGAATTAAACTCGTGACCTCCGCAATAGGAATAAAATCATTGGGCGGTACAAAACCCAACTCTGGATGATTCCAACGCAGCAAGGCCTCAAACCCATAAAAAGTTTTGTTTTCTAAATTAACCTTAGGTTGGTAATACAAACACAATTGATCTTCGCGAATGGCGCGGCCCAATTCACTCATCATTGCCAAACGCTTGGGCGAATGCGGATCAATCTCCGGCTTGTAAACTGCAATCCCCGACATTTGCTCTTTGGCGTGATACATAGCCACATCGGCAAAGCGCATCAACTCATTTACATCTGCAGCCTGTGTAGGCGCTAACACTATGCCAATACTCGCGCTAATTTCCGCACAAAACACTTCAAGATCAAACTCCAAGCGCAGCGCATCTAAAATACAATGCGCAAATACTACAGCGTGTTGTTGGTTGCGAATACTCGGCAAGAAAATCGCGAATTCATCACCACCCATACGCGCGACAGTGCCTTTAATTTCACTCATTTCCGAGGCGATGCGGGGGCCAATTAATTGCAACAAACGATCGCCCACTTGATGCCCAAGCGTATCGTTAATTTCTTTAAAACGATCTAAATCAATAAACAATAAAGCGCCGAGCGAATCACCACCACTTGCGTAAAAAAGCTCGATTTCTTGGTAAATATTGGCGCGATTAGGCAAACCTGTAAGTGAATCATGTAGCGAAATATATTCCAGTTTCTGCTGGTAACGCTTGCCTACAGTAACATCTTTAGTAGTGCCCCATACACGGGTCAAACAATTATTTTCAATCACCCCCACACAGGAAATTTGAAAATAAAAATGGCGGCCTTTGCTGTCTTCACGAATAATATCGTGATCATTCATTTGGTAATTGTTTTTTACAAAATACTGCAAATCAAACGCATAACGCGTTGAACCACTTTCACGCAACCCCATACCAAGAAGTTCTTGCAGCGATTTCGCGCGCAGCATAGTGACCAGCATTTTATTGCCTTGCGACAATGAGGCGCGCTCCGCCATTAGATCTACCTGCATTTCAATGGGGTAATCCAGTGAAATGGGCGGCACCATGTCATAACACCAAATTGCTTCACTGCTGTTGGCGATAAAGGCTTGGTAGCTGGCTTCACTTTCTTGCAATTCGCGCTGTTGTTTTAACAACGCTTGCAACGCATTTTCTTCACTAGATCGGTCTTGCAACTGAATCAGCACGCGCTCTACGTCGCCATATCTATCGCGAATGGGCAACAAGCACGCACGCACGCTAATTTTTCGCTCACCAAGATCAAACTGTTTTGCTGCAAAAGATTTAATTATAGTATTGAGTGAATAACTTATATCGACACTCAAGGTTTCTCCGCTGCGATAAACTTTCTCCAACAGCAGCGGAAAATCCACTAAAGCCTGCAACTGTTTATCCTGCAAGAGATTGTAGCGACCAATAGCGGTGCTAATTTTGCGCGAGTTGAGCTCTAATAATTTTTCAAAGGCAGCATTCGCCTGCAATAGAACACCTTTGGCGTCTGTCATTAAGCTCGCGATGGGATTTTCAGAAAAAAGAGTGCGCAATACGCTGTTGCTAGTTTCTATTCCAGGGTTCGCTAGCCAATGACTAGAAGGCACTACAACACCTTCGTAATGACGCATGTTATTAACATCTGTAATTAAGCGACCAATGAAACGTACACGCGCTTCCTCGCAGCCGGGCACGGCACACTTGATCTCGCAGGCGCGCACACCTGCACCACAGTCTAGAGGATCAGCAGTAAAGGTTTGTAGAAAGACATATTTATCCGCTGGGCTAAGCGCATCCATCAATGAAGACAGATAGAGGAAAGGTTGAGTGTTCCCAATAAACACCAAGGGAAATTCTTTTGAAAACTGCAATGCACCGGTATCAATATCAAAGCGCCACGCAGCAACATCGGGAGCCAATAGGGCATATTCCAAACTGAGAGGGTTCAGCGCCTCCAAATTGGCTGAATGCGGTTGTTGATGGCTCATAGGTAAGAAGTAGACTCAAATGTGAATGTTCAAAACTGAGTCTAGCCAAAGAAACAGGTTTAGCTATAAGAATTTGTTGCTATGGGAATTGCTTATAACAAAACTTTTGACGGCAAAATTGGCACAAAAATCATCATGAAAACAAAAGCTTAGCCATTTGGCACTTTAATAGTGCGGCGGGCGCTCATTAGTAATCTCTTCACTGCCATCACCTTGAGTAAACGACAGCTCATCAATACGTTTAGCCAACAAACGCATTTGATGCTGCAATTGAAGAATGTCAGCATCTTGCTTGGTAATAACCTGATTTAACTGGTTGATAGTATCTTCTTGATAGGCAATACGAGTCTGCAACTCTATCAATTCATCCCCAAGCTCGTTCAGCATCTGATTGTTCATTGTTATTCCCCTAGTACTTCATAAGCGGCATTAATTAAAAGTACTGCGCGCTCATCGATTAAAATATTTTGCCCCATACGCGAGGTGACGTAACCAAAACCTAATTGATAGTCAGGATCGGCGAAGCCAATACAGCCGCCCGCTCCCGGATGCCCAAATGCGTGCGCGCCACGGCCATAGCGACAATCCGAGCGATCTGCCTGCGACAACATAAAGCCGTGACTAAACCGCAAAGGCAAACCTAACACCTGATCATGACCGAATGTTTGCTCTTGTGAGCAAAGCGCTAAAGTTTCTGCAGACAACAATTGCCCATCAGCTAAAGCGCCATAAATAGCCGCAATTGCTCGTGCATTCGCATGAGCATTAGCCGCAGGAATTTGCGCTTGCCGCCACGCCAGCGTGTTGGTCGCCGTCATTAGACTGATGGGATTACAAAATGCGCGATTGGTTACACCGCGCGGATCCGCTTTCATCAATTTGCCCAGAGCAACGCTATCCGCGCCATTGCTTTCGCCGGGTGTAATATTGCGTTTCAGGGGACCCGTATCCGCAATTGAATCCAGCGCCGAATCAGGTACACCGAAATAACAGGTCACCCCCAAAGGCACTGCAAGGTGCGCTTGAAAATAATCATTAAAACTTGCGTAACCACTGACGCGACGTACCAGTTCACCCAGAATCCAACCGTACATAAAAGGTGAATAACCCTGCCCGGTTTTAGGTTCCCACCAAGGCATTTCGCTCGCGGCAGCTGCCGTCATAGCCTCCCAATTAAAAATTTGGTCGTCACCGATATGTTGATGAAATGCCGAGAGGCCACTGCGATGAGAAAGCACATCGAGCACGGTAATTTGCGCTTTATCGCTCTGCGCAAATTCGGGCCAATAGTGGGCAATGGGCGAATCTAAATTCAACTTACCCTGTGCCACCAACTGCAATACGCAAAGCGCGACCAAACCTTTACCGGCAGAGAAAATATTGACGATAGTATTTTCATCCCACGGTTGATTGGTCAGATTCGCCAAACGATTGCTGCGCTCACCCGCCCAAATATTCACTACCAACTCGCCCCGATGATAAAGCGCAATACCAGCACCCTGCTCGCCATAGGTGGAAAACAGCTCAGAAAATTGATCTGCTACAACCGCCCAGCGAGGATTAAAAAAACCTTTGACCACACTCACCCCCATACATTTACTACATGCATTCTATCAGTTGAAACTAAGCTTGCATGCCTGAATCTTGACCTATACTTAGCCCATGCAACCAACGAGAGAACCGACACATGAAGGGCATAGTATTTCGAGAATTTACTGACATGGTAGAAAATCAATTTGGGGAGAACATGGTAGATGACCTAATCGAAACCACTAAACCATCGTCAGGAGGAAGCTATACCACCGTAGGTACTTACGACCACGGCGAACTTGTCGCCATGGTTGGAATACTGAGTGAGCGAACCGGCATAACAACGGCAACCCTAGTACACAGCTTCGGAAAACATTTAGCTGGTGTATTTTCTAAAAAATTTCCTTCCTTTTTTGACGACTGCCCCAACACCTTTGAGTTTTTAAAAAAAATTGATAATCACATACACGTAGAAGTAAAAAAATTATATCCCGACGCAGAACTCCCCAAATTCACCTACATACAACATAGCGAATTTGAGTTCGAACTTATCTATGAATCTCAACGCGATTTTTCACACTTAGCACACGGTCTAATTGAAGGATGCATGGAATACTTTAAAGAGGCATTTCAAATTCATCGTGAAGATATTCCCAGCGACAGCAATACTAAAGTGGTATTTAAGTTACGCAGACTCGTGCAATGACAGAAGATATAGATGTCTACAAAAGGCGATATGAACGTGAAAAAGGGGCTCGACAACAGGCAGAGCTGCTCTTGGAGACCAAGAGCACAGAACTCTATTTTTCAAATGAAGCATTGAAAAATCTCACTGCAGACCTTGAACAAAAAGTACTCACCAGAACTCACGAATTACAAGCTGCCAGAGATCAAGCTATTGCAAGCAATGAAGCCAAAAGCCTCTTTCTTGCAAACATGAGCCATGAAATAAGAACCCCAATGAACGGCATTTTAGGGGTTATTTATTTATTAGAGTCGAGCAACCCATCCAACCATCAACGCCACCTCTTGGATACCGCCAAGCAATTTGTAAGCGTGACCGATCCTGCTCGCGAAGTGAAAAAAGTGCCGCTCCTGCGGGGCAAGAGCGTCTTTAATCTCTTTTTTGAAAACTCCACCCGCACGCGTACAACCTTTGAGATTGCTGCCAAGCGCCTCTCCGCCGACGTGAT
>CAZZEV010000195.1:0-5844 GCA_964653305.1 uncultured Cellvibrionaceae bacterium
CCCCGCTGCGCGAGGATGACGATTCCCCGAGAAACTAAAACGCTATGAAACTCGACGACGTAAAAAAATTACAACAGAAGAAATATCGCGAAGAACTTGGCCATTTTTTGGTTGAAGGTGAACATCTCGTGCTTGAGCTGCAAAAAGCTGCTGATAAAATTACCGCGCTCAAAAAAAGCGAACTTTACGTTACCGAAGCTTACGAACACTGGCCGAGTGAGTTCAAAAAAAACATCATCTCAGAAAAGCAAATGGCGCAAATTTCCGACACCAAAACCCCTCAGGGAATTTTGGCAGTCGTGCCCTTCTTACAGTCAACAACCGCAACGCAAAAACATGAGCGGGCAATTTACCTTCATGAAGTACAAGACCCCGGGAACCTCGGCACTATTGTGCGCACGCTGGCATGGTTTGGAAATTTTCGCTTATTGTTAAGCCCCAATTCGGTTGACCCGTACAACCCGAAAGTGGTTCGTTCTAGCATGGGTGCGATTTTTCATTTACCCATGGAGCTGGATGTTTCCATCACCGAGGTTAGTACACGCTACAAAAAAATCGCCTGCCTCGATATGCACGGCGATAAACCTAGCGATGCAGCATTTAAAGAATTTGATTGTTATTTATTTGGTAACGAAGCGCGTGGTTTACCTCACGATTTATTAACCGATATTTACATGCACTCATTTAGCATTCCTGGCTCAGGCGCGATTGATTCGTTAAACTTGGCATCTGCTGTCAACATGTGTGCTTACGAACTCGTGCGTCAATAATAACCTTGTCCAACTTAGCTTAATCAAAGGATGCGAACTGTCGTTATGCAGAAATCTTTTTCCGCACGTCTTTTCCTGATGCTACTCGTCTGCACACACACTTTTCTCACACAAGCACAAACATCTGCCGAGCCGCAGCAACATATGCAAACATCTCCGCGTATCGCCCTCGTCTTAGGCGGCGGAGGTGCGCGTGGCGCTGCGCATATAGGTGTACTAGAAGTGCTCGAGCGTGAGCGAATTCCGTTGGCGTGCGTAGTGGGCACCAGCATGGGCGGCCTCACGGCGGGCGCTTATGCAGCGGGCTTATCTTCAGCGGAAATGCGTGAGAAATTAGACAAAGCAGACTGGACAGATTTATTCCTCGATTCTGCAGACTATTCAGAACTTGGTTTTCGCAAAAAACGTGTGACCAACCGGTTTTTATCCGGCACAGAGTTGGGGTTAACCAAACGCGGCGTTACGATTAAATCGGGCGTTATTGCTGGAACCAAAATTAAATTATTTTTTAATTTATTGGTGGGCGCAGATTATGCGGCGCGCAATATCGAAGAAATGCCCATACCACTTGCGTTGGTCGCAACTGATATAGGCACAGGCGAAAAATTTGTCTTCAAAAAAGGCAGCCTACCCTTGGCCATGCGCGCAAGCATGTCTGTTCCGGGGCTTATGACTCCCGTTGACTATGAGGGCCACAAATTAGTAGACGGAGGTTTGGTTGATAACTTGCCCGTGAGTGTTGCGCGCGAGCTCTGCAATCCCGATGTCATTATTGCGGTGAATGTCGGCACGCCGTTAAAACCTGCAGCAGAAATCGATTCTCTCTTGAGTGTTAGCTCTCAAATGATCGGCATTCTAGCCAAACAAAATGTGGCGCACTCTATTTCTATTTTGCGCCCACAAGATATTTACCTTGAGCCTTCACTAGGAGACTTTTCGGCGGCGGATTTTTCCCACTACGCAAAGGCGGCTGACATAGGCAAAGCTGCAGCCGAAAAAAAACTGGAAAAATTGCAACAATATTCTGTTAATGAAACAGCCTATGCCGCATGGCGCAATGAAAAGAAAAGCTCGCAGGCACCCGTTCGAATTGATGAGATTGCTATTAGCCCCTTAAAGGATCAATCTCCTGATTATATTCAACAACACATTCGCCAAAAAGTCCAAGAGCCACTTGATGTACAAAAGCTTGAGGAGGATTTAATTCGTTTGTATGGAGACGGTTTTTATGAAAATGTGGATTATTCTATTGCCACTCAGGGCTCGCAAAATACCTTAAAAATTAATGCCCGCGAAGCCACTTGGAGCTCAGATTATTTTACCTTCGGCTTTGATATTAATAACGAATATCGCCAAGGCACCAACTTCGATTTACGTGCAGCCTATCGCAGCACCTGGATTAATCACCACGGCGGCGAACTCTTTGGCAGTGTGGATATTGGTAGCAACCCAGGCTTTGAGGCCGAATTTTATCAACCACTTAATTATCGCCAAACCTATTTCGTACAACCTTCGATTTATCGCAAAAGTGAAATGGTGAATGTATTCCAAAACGACGACAAAATAGCAGAATATGAAGTTATTCGCGCTTGGTCTGAATTTGCTCTTGGCAAAAACTTGGGCAACTTCGGGCAAGCGAAATTCGCGTGGCGTGAATACGACATTAAGAGTGTCTCTGACCTAAGCTCGGTTGATTTAGGAAACTCCCACGATAAATTTGGTGGCACTTTGTTAGATGTAAACATTGATCGCCGCAATCGCTTGCATTTCCCTTCACGCGGCTGGTCAACACAGTTGAGTTATTTTGAATCCCCCCATCAAGGTTATGGCAAATTCAGCAGCGAATTCAATTTTGCGTACCCTCTCGATAAATTCGTGTTGGGCGGCCGCACAACTTATATTCGCTCTACCTTTGGGCAATTGCCTGCGGTAGACGCAGCCTACCTTGGCGGATTTTTAAATCTCTCCGCTTACGCAAGCAACCAAATTATTGCAGACAACGCTCTCTATACTCACTTACGTGGCGAACGAATTATTGGGCGCATGCCGCTTGGGTTTAATGGCGATTTGCGCTTGGGTTTGGGTTTGGAAGCGGCAAAATTAAAACGCGCTTACACCTATGACGAAACCGATGGCTGGCTTAATTCTGCTGTGATTTATTTAGGAGGGGAAACACCTTTGGGCCCTGCTTATCTCGGCGTTGGTTTTGCGGATGACGGAAAATTTAATCTTTATATGCAAGTGGGCGCGCACTAAGTGCGCCCCTAAAACCCGGATTATTTAATTGCAGAAAACTCGGTAGATGTTAAGAACGTTGATTCAACGCCTGCCACAATCGGCCCATTGGCTTCACTCGCCGCGCGGACTTTTACCCATTCAGGATCCGCACCAAAAGCTTTCCACGACGATTCTGCAGCGGCACGACTCTTGTGCTTCAAAATGTAATACAGCTTGTCACCACCCTTCTGTTCTACTGGCAGCCAATAACCAACATTTTCCATGCCATGACGCTTAAAAATCTTGGTGGTGTGATTTTTAAAACGCGCCAATAAATCTGGCATTTTGTCAGGATGAGTGGTGTATACACGCAATTCAAATACTGGGGAATTCTCAGCTGCTAAGCTGGGGGCAACCGCAAAAATACTCATTAAAATACTTAAGGCAATCATTATTTTTTTCATAGACATTTTTCGTGAGTGAGTGGATGGGTACGTTATTGGAAAGATACGTTTTGGATGTTTATGTCTCCATAAAAAAATGGCTCCGAATTTATCGGAGCCATTTCACGATCTTATCAATATCAATGCTCAACATAAGCATCGCTAGACAGATTACAACACAGTTTTACCTTTCTTAATGATCAAACTGGCTTCGCTACCAGCCGCTGGCTCAAGACCTGCGCGTTGTGCTGGTTGTCCACCACCAACCCAAAGGTTAACCGTACCGGGAACAACAGCGCGTTCCCCTTTGGCATCTACCGTACTCAAACGACGGTCATCCAATTGGAATGTCACTTTTTGTGTTTTTCCTTTAGCAATGTGCACGCGTTGGAAACCTACCAATGCGCGAATTGGCGAACCTTTAACGTCTTTGTGCGAAGCGTACAACTGAACAACTTCGTCAGCATCCATATTACCCGCGTTGGTTACATCAACTGTCACAGTGACATTGCCATTCGCATCCCATTGCTTAGGTGCGCTGACCTTGCCATAGGTAAACTTGCTGTAAGACAAACCGTAACCGAATGGATAAAGCACATCGTTGGTATGGTATCTGTAAGTACGATTATCCATAGAGTAATCATTGAACTTAGGTAGCTGGTCGAGTGATTTGTAGAAGGTCACGGGCAAGCGACCTGCTGGGCTGAAATCACCTGCCAACATGGACGCAACTGCTTCACCGCCCTGACCGCCTGGATACCAAGCTTCAACCAATGCGGTTGCGGATACATCTTCTTCGTTAACCGATAATGCACTGCCGTTCATCAACACAACCACAACAGGTTTGCCAGTAGCGTAAAGCTGCTTAAGCAACGCGCGTTGCGCAGCAGGCAAATTCAAGTCAGTACGATCACCGCCAGTGAAACCGGGCATTGGCACCGGCATTTCTTCGCCTTCCACTTGCGCTGTAATACCGCCAACAAACACAACCGCGTCCGCATCTTTTGCAGCACTGACCGCAGCTTGGGCACCGGGGTTAGATGGCAGGCTCCACAGTAATTTTTCGTCGCCTTTCTCACCGCGTTGGAAAGCTTCAATTTTCAAACGATAGGTTTGACCCGCAACCATATCGACCGTGCCGCTTGCAATTACTGGGCGCCAGTCAACGTTCCATGCATCAATAACGATTTTGTCGTTCACCCAAATGCGGTAGCCACCGTCGGCGAGGTAACGCATAGAGTAAGTGCCGGTTTCTGGCGCTTTCACAAAACCATTCCAACGTACTGCGCCGCTAGCCACTTGGTTGCGCCAGGTTACGGTTGCGTTTGCATCTATACGCTTGCTGAGAGGCTTATCTTTGTAGCTTTTGTCTGCATAGTATTCTGCGTTCAAGCCATATTTTTTACATTTTTCGTCAGCGCACAATACATCGTTAGGCACCGGTGATTGCACAGGGTCAACCAATCCAGTTCCTTGCGCGAATTGAATATTGCTTTCACCAAAACGCGCGCGCATACCTTTCAAAACAGTCACAGGTTTTGAGGGGCTACCGTTGTAGTTACCTTCCAGCGCCGCAACGCTATCGGCGTTTGGACCAACAACCGCAAGCTTTTTAACAGATGACTTGAATGGTAAGAAGCTGTCTTTGTTTTTCAACAATACGAGCGACTCGCTAGCAATTTTACGAGCCAAGTTGCGATGTTCGTCAGTGTCATTGTCGTTCGCCGTAATTTTGGGGAAGACTTGCGTGCGCGGATCAAATTGGCCTAGACGCATTCTTGCCGTAAACAAACGCACTAACACAGCATCGATTTGTGACTCGGTTACTAAGCCTTTTTTAAGCGCGCTGTTGATGTGATTAGCTTCATCTGCATCACCACAAATCAAATCCATACCGCTCTCAAAAGCTGCTTTGATGCCCTCTTCTGGCGTTGCGGTAAAACCGTGACTGCCTTTGAAATAAATATCAAATACGGCGGCACAGTCAGACACAACAAAACCTTTAAAGCCCCACTTATCGCGCAAATACTCTTTCAACAACGTGGTGTTTGCACAGGCTGGTACACCATTGATTGCGTTGTAAGCGCACATAACAGATTCCGCTTTGCCTTCAACAACCGTTGCGCGGAATGCAGGTAAATAGGTTTCTTCAAGATCTTTTGGGCTTGGGTTTACGTTATCGCGGTGACGACCTGCTTCGGGGCCACTGTGAACGGCATAATGTTTAGGAGTCGCAACCGTTTTTAAATAACGTGGATCGTCGCCTTGCAAACCTTTCACATAGGCAACACCAAGGCGTGAGGTTAAGTAAGGGTCTTCACCGTAAGTTTCTTGGCCGCGGCCCCAGCGGGGATCGCGGAAAATATTAATATTCGGTGCCCACACGGTTAAACCTGCAAACCAATCTGAACCAC
>CAZZEV010000196.1:0-5839 GCA_964653305.1 uncultured Cellvibrionaceae bacterium
GAACCACTTAACTGTACCTGTGGGCATATTGAATTCCTGCGCCTTGGCACCATATAGAACTATGTTGCCTTCGTTATTATTACCCCAAAATGTTTTCGGGACTTGTAGGCTTGCGACTTTTTCGGCGCCAAATTGTGAAATTTAACACCAAAGTGCTGATAAATTGTTCAGCGCGACGTGTTTTTTATCCAACATTTGCTCCAATGTCAAGTTTTGAACGTATTCATGGTTGTTATGCCTATGAGTTACAATATCGCCAACATTCCAATCATTTTATTTTTCTGTTGAATCTCTATGGGCAATCTAATCAACCTTCAACTAACCTTAAATCAAGATGGCGATTCCGAGGGTGGGGATCTAGACGGAAATCTTGCGGTCTTAGAATCGAAACCAAAATTAAAACGCCCACCGATGTATAAGGTGATGCTACTCAACGATGACTACACACCGATGGATTTTGTGGTTGAGATTTTGGAAAAGTTTTTTGGCATGAATCGTGAAAAAGCAACTCATGTAATGTTAACTGTGCATATACATGGAAAAGCGGTTTGTGGCATCTATACTCGAGATATTGCGGAGACAAAAGCCGCGCAAGTTAATGAGTATGCTCGCGAACATCAACATCCATTGCTGTGCGACATCGAAGCAGTAGAAGATGACGAGAAATAGTGTGGTGTGCTTTTTTTGATCAAGAGGGTTTGAGTGATGTTAAGCAAAGATCTAGAAGTAACTTTGAATCTCGCCTTCAAAGGTGCGCGCTCAAAGCGCCACGAGTTTATGACCGTCGAACACTTGTTGCTCGCACTCATCGATAACGATTCTGCTGCCAGTGTGTTACGCGCCTGTGGTGCAGATTTACCTAGCCTGCGCAAAGAATTAATTGAATTTGTTGATTCAACTACACCGTTAATTCCTGAGCACGATGCTGATCGTGAAACTCAACCCACACTTGGTTTTCAACGTGTATTGCAACGCGCGGTGTTTCATGTGCAATCATCTGGAAAGCAAGAAGTTACTGGTGCTAACGTATTGGTTGCAATTTTTAGCGAGCAAGAAAGCCAAGCCGTTTATTATTTGAAACAACAAAGTATTGCGCGTATTGATGTGGTGAACTTTATCACGCACGGCATTCATAAAGTGTCTGGCAATTCTGATCATACTCACGATCATCAAGCACAAGAAAATCACGATGAAGAATCTTCATCCGGCGAATCAGGTTCATCTAATCCTTTAGAAAACTACGCCAGCAATTTAAATGAAATGGCCATGCAAGGTCGCATCGACCCGCTCGTCGGTCGTGCAGACGAAGTTGAACGCGTGTGCCAAATTTTATCGCGTCGCCGTAAAAATAACCCACTGTTAGTGGGTGAGTCTGGTGTGGGTAAAACCGCTATTGCCGAAGGTTTAGCCAAGCGTATTGTAGATGGTGATGTGCCTGAAATACTGGCAGATAGCATTGTTTACTCACTGGATATGGGTGCGCTTTTAGCAGGTACAAAATATCGCGGTGATTTCGAAAAGCGTTTCAAGGGTTTGTTGCATGAACTGAAGAAACAAAAGAAATCGATTTTGTTTATTGATGAGATTCACACCATTATTGGTGCTGGTGCTGCCTCTGGCGGTGTAATGGATGCATCCAATCTGTTGAAGCCTTTGTTGTCCTCTGGCGAAATTCGCTGTATGGGTTCAACTACCTATCAAGAATTCCGTGGGATTTTTGATAAAGATCGTGCGCTGTCGCGTCGCTTCCAAAAAGTGGATGTGGATGAGCCAACTGTTGATGAAACTTATCAAATTTTGAAAGGTTTAAAAAGTCGCTTCGAAAAGCATCATAATTTGCGCTACACCGATGCCGCTTTGCGTTCTGCAGCTGAATTGGCGGCGCGTTATATCAATGATCGTTTCTTGCCAGACAAAGCGATTGACGTAATTGATGAGGCGGGCGCTTACCAACAATTGCAACCTGCGAGCAAGCGTAAGAAAACGATAGGCGTAACTGATGTTGAAAATGTTGTCGCAAAAATTGCGCGCATCCCCCCAAAAAGTGTGTCGTCTTCTGATAAAGAACAATTGCGTAAATTGGATCAGAATTTGAAGATGACCGTATTTGGTCAAGACGCTGCAATTGATACGCTTGCAACAGCCATTAAATTGTCGCGTGCAGGCTTGGGTTCATCAGAAAAACCGATTGGTTCGTTCTTGTTCTCTGGCCCAACCGGTGTTGGTAAAACTGAAGTGTCGCGGCAGTTGGCTAAAGCCATGGGTATGGAATTAATTCGTTTTGATATGTCTGAATACATGGAGCGTCACACTGTATCGCGTTTGATTGGTGCTCCTCCAGGTTATGTCGGTTTTGATCAAGGTGGTTTGTTAACCGATGCAATTAACAAGCAGCCACACTGTGTGTTGTTGTTGGACGAAATTGAAAAAGCGCATCCCGAAGTTTTTAACTTGTTACTGCAAGTTATGGATCACGGTACGCTCACTGACAACAATGGTCGTAAAGCGGATTTCCGCAATGTCATCTTAATTATGACCACCAATGCGGGTGCAGATGTGATGAGCCGTGCTTCTATCGGCTTCACTCATCAAGATCATACTACTGATGGTATGGAAGCCATCAAGAAGATGTTTACGCCCGAGTTCCGTAACCGTTTGGACGCAATCGTACAGTTCGGTTCTTTGACCTTGGCGACTATCAAAACTGTGGTTGATAAGTTTGTGATGGAGTTGCAAACCCAGTTGGATGATAAGCATGTCACGCTAGAAATTAGCGAGGATGCACGCGAGTGGCTGGCGATTCATGGTTATGATGTGCAAATGGGCGCTCGCCCAATGGCGCGTCTGATCCAAGAGAAGCTTAAGAAGCCGTTGGCGGAGGCTATTCTGTTTGGTGAGTTGTCGCATGGCGGCGGCACGGTTGAGGTTGATCTTGATCCTATCAATGATCAGCTCGAAATCGAAATTACCGCCAAGCAACAACCTGCAGTGCAAACTGCTAAGGTCTGATCGTTTGGTGCTAATTAGCGCGATCTAGAAATGCAAAAAGCCGCTGAATAAGCGGCTTTTTTTGTTTTTGGCGTTCTGCAATTACAGCCGAGTTTTTTGCTGCAACCGAGAGTTAGCGTGCGCGGTAAGTAATGCGGCCTTTAGTTAAATCATAAGGCGTCATTTCAACTTTTACCTTATCACCAGTGAGAATGCGGATGTAGTTCTTGCGCATTTTTCCAGAGATGTGGGCAGTTACAACGTGGCCGTTTTCCAATTTAACGCGAAAAGTAGTATTTGGCAGTGTATCAACGACTTCGCCATCAAACTCAATATTGTCTTCTTTTGCCATGCGGCATGATCCTCAGGTGTGACTAAATGTGTGGGACGTAAAAATAGGCGCGAATTGTGCCTGAAATAGCCAGCTGAGCCAAGAGAAACGTTTCACTTGGAGGTCTTTTTCGCTAATTAAGGCGCAGCCAGCGGCGATTGACAAGTAATTCGAGGGGGCGGTAGTCGGTTTTGTAGTTCATTTTCTCGCACTGCTTAATCCAGTAGCCAAGGTAGACGTAGCTTAAGCCCATTTCCTTCGCTCTGTGGATTTGCGCCAAAATTGCAAATTTGCCCAAGCTGCGCTCGTGTAGTTCGGCATTGTAGAAGGTGTAAACCGCTGAAAGGCCATCGTCTAGGTGATCGCACACCGAAACACCGATCAATTCTCCATCTAAGCGAAACTCTAAATAACGGGTTGAGCCCCATTCGCTGGTTAAAAATGCTTTGTATTGTTCCTCCGAGGGCGGGTACATATCGCCATCTTGATGGCGGCTTTCAATATAGCGCGAGTAGAGGTTGTAGTGTTCGAGAGTATCTATGCGCTCGGCTGAGCTGATTTGAATATCATGATTCTTCTGCCAGCAGCGGCGCTGACTACGAGTGGCCCTAAACAGGCTCACAGGAATGCGGCAAGACATACAGGCTTGGCAATTGCTGCATTGTGGGCGATAGAGGTGACCGCCGCTGCGACGAAATCCCAACAGTGAAAGTTGGCTATAGAGGGTAACGTCAATCTTGGCTTCTGGATCTACAAACACAGTTGTTGCTTGTTCACCATCAATATAGCTACAGGGGTGTGGTTGAGTCGCAAATAACTTCAGGGTTGAAAGATCGGTCATATCGGCCTCTCTATACTCCAATTTTCATTTACAGGTGATAGGTTCGACCAATTCGCTGGATAGTTCGGTGGCACTTTTACAAAGTCTATCAGGTGTTGTTGAAAAACTTCACGCGGGATTTCTGTAGCACCCAAGCTAAAAAGATGGTCGTTAGCGACCTGACAATCAATTAACTGAAAATCCCATGCCAATAATTGTTGCACTAAATGTGCGAAGCCAACTTTGGAGGCGTTGTCAGCTCGGCTAAACATAGATTCACCGAAAAAAACTCTTCCTAGCGCCATACCGTATAAACCACCAACCAACTTTTTCTCTGTTCCCTGTTGCTGCCAAACTTCGATTGAATGCGCGAATCCACGTTTATGCAGGGCAGAGTAGCCGGCAATAATTTCTTCGCTAATCCAAGTTCCATCGGCATAGCTGCGTGGTGCGGCGCATGCGCGCATAACTTCGCTAAAACAATGATCAAATGTAACGTGGTAAGTTCCTTTGTTTAGGGTTTTACGCAGGCTTTTAGAGATATGTAATTTATGTGGATAAATCACCGTACGCGGGCTGGGGCTCCACCACAAAATCGGGTCGCCCGGATTAAACCAAGGGAAAATTCCTTGGTGATAGGCGGCTAAAATTCGTTCAGGTGATAAATCGCCGCCAAGCGCTAGCAAACCATTAGGTTCATCGAGCGCGAGTGACGGCGAAGGGAAGAGCGTATTAGCCGGATTTAACCAAGGAAGATGTGTCATAAGTTGTGTGTGTTCTGGCTATAGCTAAAGTCGTAAATGGAGTTTACGTTTATATGGTCACATATTTAATAGCTGCTTGTCATAAAGCTGGGATAAAAAATAAAAGTTTTAGATGAATTGGCGTGATTTTTGTGTGTAATTAGGTATGAAAGACTTAATGGTACAAGCGTCAAAAAATTGAATTTTATTACATTGCTCTCACATATTTAGGGCTATGCTTAAGCAAGAGTTTGAAATTGATAGTAATAGTTTTCCAGCGTCGGTTTTTGTGTTTGCAACGCGACTTTTTAGGTTGTAGTAATAGGTTGCAGCAATTGCAGGTTTAATCGCTTAGTTGAGGTAAATTATGAGCATTTTCAGTCACTACCGTGAGCGTTATGAAGCCACTCAGCAAGAAGAACTAAGCATAAAGGAATACTTAGAACTTTGTAAAAAAGACCCTAGTGTTTACGCTTCGGCCGCTGAGCGTATGCTAATGGCTATCGGCGAACCAGAAATGGTGGATACCGCCTCAGACCCGCGTTTAAGCCGAATTTTCTCCAACAAAATGATCAAACGTTATAAAGTTTTTGCTGATTTTTACGGCATGGAAGAATGCATTCAACAAATAGTGTCATTTTTCAAACATGCTGCGCAAGGTTTGGAAGAGAAAAAACAAATTCTCTATCTGTTGGGCCCCGTTGGTGGCGGTAAATCATCACTTGCCGAAATGCTAAAAACCTTGATGGAAAAAATGCCGATTTATTGCATCAAGGGCTCCCCCGTATTCGAATCTCCCTTGGGGCTTTTTAATCCTGAAGAGGATGGAAAAATTTTACTTGAAGATTACGGTATTCCCAATCGCTACATAAAAACGATTATGTCGCCCTGGGCAGCCAAGCGCTTGCAAGAATTTCACGGCGATATCACTCAGTTTAAAGTTGTTAAAGTTTATCC
>CAZZEV010000197.1:0-5814 GCA_964653305.1 uncultured Cellvibrionaceae bacterium
TTTGACGCGCGCGTTTTTTGGCTTGGGGTGAGTTTGCCACCGTGGTGCTCCTATAAAAAGCTTAAAAATGATATCTAAAATACGGAGATTCAACCGAATTACGGTCTGAAATCAAGGACGCGACATTATCCCGTTTTTTGCCGCCCTGTCAACCAAAAAACATGGTTAAGTCGCAAATGAATGGACTTGCTGGCCACTAGCTGAAAGCTTAATTGCGGGGACATTAGCATCCCAAAAAAGCAGTTTAGTCATTTTCTATCAAATCAAATGACGATTGATTAATTCCTGCTTCAAATACGCGTAAAAAATGGGTGCAGCAACTACGCCAGCAATACCAAATATTGACTCCATCACCAGCATCGCAATCAACAACTCCCATGCGCGAGCTTGAATTTGGGTGCCGATAATTTTGGCATTCAAAAAATACTCAAGTTTGTGGAGCACAATTAAGAACACCAGCGAGCCTATCGCAACAGAAAACCCAAATGGCAAAGCGACGATCACGATAATAGTATTTGATATTAAGTTACCAACAATGGGCAGTAGGCCAACCATAAAAGTGATGACAACTAGGCTTTTGGCCATGGGCAAATTCACGTCGAATAATGGCAGCACCACCAAGACATAGATGCCTGTTGCCAAGGTATTTACTGCTGAAATACGTACTTGGGCAAATACCACTTTTTTGAAAGCGCGGCTGAGCGTTTTTGCGCGGTCTAAAAGTGCTGACGCTAAGGGTGCGAGTGGCGCTTTGTTGAGTGTGTGTAACGAAATCATGGCACCGATAATCATGCCCAATAAAATGCGTACCACTGTGTGGCCCACATCTGTGCTGAGTGACTTAGCTTCTTGCGCATGCTCACGCATCCAGTTGGTAATTAATGCGCGCAGTTCTTCAGCATTGCCCGGTAGGTGCGAACATATCCATTGTGGGCACTGCTCACGGGAGGCATCCACTATGTCAGCCATCTTTTGCAAAAGCGCGTGAGCACTACCTGCTTCGCTTTGAAAGAAGCTTACCGCGCCCCATACCGCCAGTGTTAGTGCAGTAATGATCAGTGTGCCTATCACGCTCACGGACACTAGGCGCGCGCGCCCGCGCCCAACTTGTTCATCTAGTTTTGGCGATAACATCACCACCAAGGAGTGAACCAAAAGCCCTGCAAGCAAAGCCACCAAGAGCCCATGAGTGAGAATCACAAAAAGTGCTACAGCGATAAGAATGTAAGAGGCAATTTCCGAGTAGGTAATTTTATGGTGGGAAAACATAATCATTTACCGTGTAGAGAGGGAAGAATGTTTGGCATCATAAGTGATATTAAGCCGATATGCGAAAGGCTTAATTCACGGTTGAGTGCTTGGGAGTGGAGAAACTGATTGTAATTATAGGCGGTCACTGGTTTACCTCATGCGTTAGGCTAATTGGCCGGCCTTGAGCAGCTTGTGCAGCTGATGCTTAGGTGTTTTACACAATTGGGTCATAAGCGCGAACGATGGTTTGCTTACTCCGTGACGCTCGCGTAACTCGGCTAACAGGCTCAACCATAAATGTGCGGTTACTTCGGCATCGGCCAGCGCGCGGTGGTAAACCCCATCGCTCGGCAGATTTTTATATTCCGCCAAAGTGGCGAGTTGATGGTTGGGCGCCTGCTGAAAAATTCGGCGCGATGCCAAGAGGCTGCAAGCGATACCACCATTAAAGGTTTTTTTGATGCGCTTAAATTCAGCACGTAAAAAACGCTCATCGAAAGATGCATTGTGCGCAACCAAATTGTGGCCGTGAATAAACTCAAAAAACTCGGCCATCACCTCACTATTTTTACGCGCCTCGCTCACCATGCGGTTAGTAATGCCGGTAAGGTTTTCAATAAACACCGGGATGCGAATACTCGGGTTCATTAGCTGCTGAAAGCGCTGAGTAATCTGTCCGTTTTCAATTAAGACGGCACCAATTTCGATACTGCGGTCGCCCATATCTGGTGATAGGCCGGTGGTTTCAAAATCGAAAACGATGAGTGTGTCGGCAGAGCGGCTATGAAGTTCTGATGTCATCTGGTCTACTTAATGTGAGTTTGAGCCGTATATTTTTCGATCTGAGTGCAAACTGTTCTGTGGGTTTTATACAGCGCGGGCAAACTTGTCCACAGAAGCTGTGCATAACTTTGTTAATAAGGTCTTAGCTCTCCCGTGGAACTACTGGTGTCGCTAGTGATTGCTTAATGCGTTGCTATTTTGATCGCAAAATTACCCTTTCCTCGCTTGTGTATTTACTGCGCTGCACAGGTTATTTGTGCAGCGCTTTTAGTGGCAAATTAGGGTTTATTTGTGTTGTTTTTCTCGGCCTTTTCCTTTAGGGCTTTTTCGCGTTCTACATCAATATCCGCTTTCAGTTGTTGAATGGATTGATCAAATTCTGCAAGGCTGTGGTTGCGGCTAATCCGCGCCGCAGGTGGCAGAACTTCGCTCATGTAGAGATTGTCGGCGTATTGATTGGTGCTTTGATAATTGCCCATGAATATCAAGCCAGAGCTAAGTGCAGCGAGAGATGCGCAAATAACTTTCAACATCACGCGGTTGTTATTGATAAGGCACAAATGGAAATAGATGGCGATGGCGATTACGATAATTTGTAAATGGCTTTGATAGTAAGTGAACCACTCCCACGAAAAGGCAAAGCCTAGGAAGGCGTAAAGATGATCCAGCAAATCCAATGCAACTATGCCGCAACTAAAAATGAATAAATGTCGCCCGAAGTTAGCAGTGCCACTAAACACGCGATTAGCCAAGGCCCAGATTCCTGCCCAAGCAGCGGCAGACATTAACCACTTGGTCATATCCATAATGTAGTCAGAGGCTTTGTTGTTAGCGATATCGCCCAGCCACGAAGTGCTCAAGGAGAGCGCACATATCATGGCAATCGCGCAGCCAAACCTAAGCCAAACTTGCCAACGCTTATGGCTGGAATCACTCACTTCTGCGCTGACAAGATACTGACTGTCGCGAACACGTATTGATGTACGGCCAAGCTGCACAATAGTGTCGCCATCCAGTTCTGTTTGCGAATGCAATTTACCTTTGAGCTTCAATCCATTTTGGCTGCCGAGATCGCGCAGTGTGAGCTTGCCCTCCGAATTTAATTCGATAAGGGCGTGCTCGGCGGCGGTATGTGGGTCATCCAAAATAATGTCGTTACTGTAACTGCGGCCTATACGAATGGGCAGTTCAGAAAACTTATGGCGCGCTTGTACATCGCCGCTGTGGTTTAAAATTTCCACAAAATAAAAGAGACTCATTATTTTGCCTCCTTGTTTTTGCTTAGACCATTTAAAAACAGCGAAATAAATTTCTGGCCGTTTTCATAAGAGGTACCGTTAATAACCAAGCGGCTTTGTAAGTTCATGAGTGGCTCATCGGTACTGCTAGTAAACAGCAAAAAATTATAGAGTCCAGAAAATTTTTGGTAGGCTTCTACACAGACGACGGCGCGGCTACTGAAATTATTATTGCCAATAAACTCTTCTGTGCAGCGCGAGGTGGTGACATCTTCATCTTTGGTGTTGCTATCCACACGATTGCTAAAAAATTTACCCATCAACAGTGCAAAGCGCAGCGAGTTTAATTTGTCGGTTTGGGTGAATTTATGGTGGATTGAAATATTGCCCGTTTGCAAATCATCGGAAACATAAATGGCGGATTCCATCCGGCAGTTGATTTGGTCGGTGTTGTAAGTTTTTTCGCCTTTAGTATCTGAGCTGCCCCAGCAGCGCACCTGCTCTGATTCGCGCACTGGTACAGAGTAAGGACCTAAATTTTTATGGGTTAGGGGTTTGGTTAACAGGGTATCCATCATCACGCTTTGGTAGGCGAGTAACTGTTCGCCAATAATCGGCTTAAAGTCTGCGGGCGGTTTACTCTCTGGGGTAATGCGCGCAAAGAGTTTTTGAGCATAGGTTGCGGGCACTAAAAAGCTAACCAATTCGCCATCGCGGCGGTGCGCCACATTCACGCCGGCAACTTGGCCATCGGCTTTTACATTGGGGCCGCCGCTCATGCCGGGGTTAACCGGGCCGGTGAACATAACTTGCTCGCTGAAGCCGCGATAGCTCAGGCCGTTATAGGTGCCTTCTGAAATAAAGAAGCCCAAGTCCAGTGGGTTGCCCAATGAATAGAGGTGTTCACCTTGATTAAGCGGAGCAGGCGTATCCGTTAGTTTAAAAAAACCGGTACCTTGGCGGTTAATGCGCACTACCGCTAAATCGTGAAGAACGTCTACGGCGAGCAGTTCTATCTCTCCACTTTTACCTTGGGTATCTTTAAATTCACCAAAGTAGGTTTCTGGTTCTAGCGCCATCTTGGAAATTACGTGGAAATTGGTAATCACCAAGTTGCTGGTGCCAATCAAAAAGCCAGAGCCTACGCCCGATTGGCTGTGGCCGTTTTTCAGCAGCACGCGAATTTGCAGCAAATCATTCTGCGCGGCGGCATAGAGTTCCTGTGCGGTGGATGATGGCTGGGTTTTCGCGGTGTTGGTTTGATCTTCTGGGGCTAGGTTTGAGCTTGAAGAGCTTGTGGCTGCAAAGGCGGGAAAAGCTAAGCAGGCAAACAAGAGCGGTAGTCGCAAAAAAGTCATAGGTGTCCTTGTGGGTACTGCTAAAAGTAAGTACTCGGTAGGTGGTGTTTAGCAAGTTAGGGGCGGCAAACTATGTGCGGCAAATGTTGGTGGCCAGTATGCCCAGAGCGTTGGGGATTGGCCACTTTATTTAGTTCAATGGGGCAGTGGGGTGATAGCGCGAATAAATAAAACTAAGCGACCTTGAATCCAAAACCCCGCTAGGCTGTGTCTATAACAATAGCTGCGGTGTGTAATCAATATTTCACACCCATTATTCAATGCCTAGAATTCAACGAGTTATTCCTGACGAGTATTTATTATGAAAATCACTCCATTGGCTCCTCAAGTCATCGGCAAGTTGGCGCTCATCGGCCTTTTATCTTCGCCTTTTGCCTTAACGCCTAGCTATGCTGCTGAATTAGTGGGTAAACCGGTGCCCGTGGGCGCACAAGCCCCAACGGCAGCTGCTGCTCAGGCATCTAGTGAGGCTAGGGTGGCGGCTAAGAGTGCAACAGTGGCAAATGGGGCTGCTGCTGATAAAGCAGCGCCTATTGTGTCTGCTGCGCCTAAGGAGTTGATGGCTCCAAGCGAGCCAGTGCCAGCAGAACCACCTGAAGCCCCCGAGCTGTGCGCATCTAATGGTGTTATGCAAAGCTCTGATGATATACGCAGGGCAATCGATGAGCTGCGCGATAGCATTCATCACGAAATGCCCTCTGACTTTGGCAACTTAACCAATGACCCAAACGTGATTATTCCCGTGGTTGCTATGGTGCTTTTATTTGGCGGCCCTATTCTGTTATTGATTGTACTGGCGGTTCTGCACTACCGCGCCAAGGCGCGTCGCCAGCAAAACATCAATATGAACATTGATAAATTATTGGCTGAAGGCAGGGATATTCCACTGGAAATGCTGCTGGGCGAAGAGGCGGCGGTGATGAAGCCAGCTATGCCAGCTAGGCCGGGAATTGTTTTGGCGACCCCACGTGATGATGCCACCATGCAAAAAGGGGTGCGCAATATAGGTTTGGGTACGGGTTGGCTGATATTTCTAACCATTATGTTCAGCATCGAAATCGGCTCGTTTGGCTTCATTTTTATCGGATTGGGAATTTCGCAACTGGTGATCTGGAAGCTATCCAGCACAAGAGCAAGCACTAACACTGGAACCAACCCAAACGCTGAAACACCAGAAACCCCTA
>CAZZEV010000198.1:0-5763 GCA_964653305.1 uncultured Cellvibrionaceae bacterium
GCTCGCCTATTCGCTTAAAAGACTACGCACTTTTGGGTGTCGTTATTGGTTTGGGTATGAGCGTAAAAGTGACTAGCGCCATCGAACTCTTGTTGTTTGTGATGCTGTTTGGCATAGACCAATGGAAAAATATTCAAACCTACAATTATCGCGAGCTTGCAAAGCGACTAATGATTACAGTGCCTATCGGTATTATTCCTCTCGCATTCGTGTTTCTAAGTGTTTTTTATATTCATATCGGCATGGGCACTAAAATCATCGCCGGTAAAACCTACAAAGCCTCGCCGGAATATTTACAAGCCATAGAACGCGGTGATACTTGGAGCCCGTCTACTTTTATTATTGGCATGCGCGATAACTTTAAATATATGAGCGAATATGCGCCGGGCGTTCCAAAATTAGATGAGTGCAAACCTGATGAAAATGGCAGTTATGCAATGGATTGGCTATTGGGAAAAAAGACCATTAGCTATCGTTGGGATAAAGATACGGTCAATGGCCAAGTAGAAGTTAAATACATGAACATAGTCGCCAACCCGGTGATTTGGTTCAGCGTGCTAGCGGGAATTGTATTGAGCCTTGGCCTCATTATGAGTAAATTTATTTACGGCCACAAAGAAAAACACACACCCCTGTTTTACTGGATCTGCGCACTTACTTCACTCTACCTGTGTTACATGATTGCCATTCTACAAATTGAACGGGTTATGTATTTGTACCACTATTTAGTGCCCTTAGTGTTTGGCATGCTAAACCTCGCGTTAGTTTTTAGTTATATTTATCGCGAAGACATTATTGCCAATAACAAACACCTTTGGATTAACCTGAGCTTATACATCATGTTAGTCATTGCTGTATTCGCATTTTTCTCGCCCTTTACCTATGGTTTTGCCATGACTGAAAGTGAGTTTGAAATGCGCAATTGGTTTAGCTTTTGGAAATTACAGGTGGTGCGATAATGAACTCCATTTCATTGAATAAAAACACTGTCTTTTCTATTCTGTTAGCTGTCATTACGGGCGCGATTATCTATCGTATTACCCCGACTTACGTTAACGATGTATTTACCTTAGTGATCAGCAAAAATCGCACAACGATTACGGATATTCACCAAGTGCGCGATATTGAAATGAGCAAGGTGGTTACACTTGACCATTTGAATCTTGCTGAAAATGATCGCTTTCGCCACCCAAAACTGGGCGACATAGGTTACAACGGTGATTTTTTTGTAGATATAGATGCGCCTTTTCTCGTTAAAAAAGCGGGAGATTATGTATTTTATTTAGGCAGCGACGATGGTTTTGTATTTAGTGTAGACGGCAAAAAAATCTGCGAATGGACGCACGATCGTCCTTTCACTACCAACATCTGCCATGTCAATTTAGGAGTAGGCCAACATAATTTTAAATTGGTTTATTTTGATGGCTATGGCAACTCAGGTTTAGCGATGAGTTATGCTTTTGCCGCAGATGGTACGCAATATGTAGCGGGGGAAAACTCAAAGTATTTAAAATTTTAATTCAATGTATCAACACAGGTTGGGAATGCTTCAGACCTTCCCAACCGACACCATTATTTTATAGCGCGTATTCCACGACACTTAGGATAGGTAGAGCAAATCCAAAATAGCTTACCCGCATTATCGCCGCTCTTCGCTTTGCGCTTTAACATCACTGCCGAACACGCTGGGCACAATACCAAATCAATCCCATTGCCTTGCAAATTATGTGGGGCTTTTTCATCCACGCCATCTAAAGTAGATTCATTGTTTAACGAAGCAACCGGATTTTTTACAGCACAAGCACTTATTATTTTTGCACGCAGTAACTCCACATCGTAATCTGCTTGGGAGTTAACACTGACTAAAGGCAGCTGCGCACTTTCGCAAATGGCTTTTAATTGAAAATCCACCACACCACCAAAATCAATTACACATAAGGGCGTGAGCTGCGTTTTATCACACACAACAAACGCAAATTGCTTGTCCGTTAAATTATTCAGTGCCACTTGCGTGGCCAACGCGTTAGCCGCAGCCACTGTCAGTACATCATTCGCACTCACATTAGTTAGCAAACTAAATTCACTCTTTAACGCAGCATCTACTGCTTTATAAAAAGCGAATTGCACCCCAGTGTAAACCGATGGTTTGGTTTCATAGGTTACTTTGGCATTTGCCGCAGGCGCAACGGATTGAGAGTGCGGTGCGGGCTTTACCGCAGAATCAACGGGTCCAGGCAATTCGAGATGGCCAGGCAACTGCCACTCGTTGGGATTAAACTTCTTTTCGTATTTCGATTTTACATTTTTATCGATGCGATAAATTGCCACGCCGAAAGCCACTACCACGAGCGTCAGAATCAATACTGCCCAGAACATCTAGCATCCTCGCTTGCCAATACATAAAAGAGTCATCATTTGCTGCTAGCTTCCGTCAAAGCTATCTTTTTTGCAATTGTTATAACATAACGCTTGCGACCACCCGAAAACTTCATTAAATTGCGCCCATGTTGAGATTTATCCGCCAATCCACCCAAAAACTACGCCCATGGCTTATGGCTGCGGCGGCAGTTTTACTGCTCACTTCTATTTTAGAGGCGGGGCATGGCCATGGCGTTTTTGTCCCAGCGGATGATACCTGTGCTATTTGCCAACAAGTCATCGGCTTCGATAAAACCCTTATCAGCCAGTTGGTTCCCGTACTGCTTCTTCTGGTTGCCGTTCTAGCACTCAGTTTTAGCATTTCAGCGAGCCCGCGTGTCTCCGCACCTTTTACCTATATTCGCGCACCGCCCACTCAATTCCACAGCCGCTAAACCTTAGTTTTTAATTGCTGTATTCGCAGGCTCTTGTTGGCACTGCGTTGCGGCTGCATCCTTTGCTGTTGGAGTTAGTTACGTGAAAACCTTCCCAAAACATTACCTCGCGGTAGTACTCGCTGCTGCCTGTTCACCCACTTTTGCCGATGAACTTGAAGAAGTTGTCGTTACCGCCTCGCCTTTTGCGAAAACCATCGAGGCAGTTAACAAGCCGGTGAATCTACTGAGCGGCACAGATTTACAAAACGCGTCTGCATCAACCCTTGGCGAAACCCTAAACGGTCAACTCGGCGTCAGCTCTGCCAGCTTTGGCCCAGGTGTCGGCTTGCCCATCATTCGCGGCCAAAGCGACAACCGCGTGAAGGTTATGCAAGACAGCGTGGGCTCTATGGATGCTTCTGCCGCCAGCCCCGATCACGCCGTCACCCTTGAGCCGCTACTCGCCAACAAAATTGAAGTGTTACGTGGCCCCGCTGCCTTGCGTTACGGCAGCGGCGCGATCGGCGGCGTGGTAAATGTGTTGGATAACCGTATCCCCAGCGAATTACCAGACGCAATAACCGGTGGAGCCGAATTGCGCAATGCCAGTGCCAACAATGAAACCGTAGGTGTGGCAAGCTTGAATGCAGCAGCGGGCGATTTTGCATTTCATATCGACGGCGTTAAACGCAACAGTGACAACATGGATATTCCCGGCTATGCCGAGAAATCACCAGAAGATCCAGAAACCGCGAGCAAAGGTTTTATTCCCAATACCGATGCAGAATCCAAAAGCGGTACCCTTGGTGTGTCTTACATTAGCGGCGAAGATTTTATCGGCCTGAGCGTGAATACACTCGACAACAATTACGGTGTACCGCCCGATAGTGATGAATTCGTGCGAATTGATATGCACCAAACGCGTTATGACCTAAAAGGCGAACTCAATAGTCCCTTCGGTGGATTCCAAAAAATCACCGCACGCCTTGGCCACAACGATTACGAACACACGGAAATGGAAAATGGTGAAGCGGGTACAAAATTCACAAATGACGCTTACGAAGGCCGTATTGAATTAATTCATGATCCGCTTGATTTATTCTCCCTCGAGTGGAACGGCGCACTGGGCATGCAAGTTTCAGAAAGCACCTTTGCCGCCATTGGTGAAGACGCGTTTATTCCTAAATCCGATATTAGCAATCTCGGCTTTTTTATTGTGGAAGAAACCAAACACGGTGATTTGACCTATGAACTTGGCGCCCGCGCTGATTCTCAAAAAATCTCCCCCGACGCAGGAGGCTCGATAAGTCACGACAGCCTTAACTTATCAGCAACGACGAGTTGGCATTTTAGCCAAACTCAGCAATTTACATTGGGGATCGCTAAATCGCAGCGCGCACCTAGCATAGAAGAATTATTTGCCAACGGCCCACACCCCGCCACCGGTAGCTTTTTAATTGGAGATGAAAATCTAAACGAGGAAACCAGCACCAATCTTGAATTGGGTTATCACTGGCACGGCGATAACATTCAATTTTCCAGCAATCTTTTTTACAACCAAGTTAAGGATTTTATTTACGCCGAAAACCTCAACGAAATTATTGATGATCTAAATGGCTACCAATACACCCAAGCCGATGCCACCTTTAAAGGGTTTGAAACCGAATTAAAAATTCAGTTTCACCCGCAATGGAACCTACGTGTATTCAGCGACAGCGTACGCGCAACCTTGGATGACGGCGGTGATTTACCACGCATAACACCTACACGCGTTGGCGGATCGCTGGATTTTAATTTGAATCAGTGGAGCGCTAACATCAGCGCAACTCATGCTGCAAAACAAGATCATCCTGGCCAGGATGAGCGCGAAACGGACTCTTATAATCGCCTAGACGCTCGCGTAGATTACACCTTCAACAACGCCGGCGCGGACTACACACTCTTTGCCAAAGCCACCAATTTAACCAATGCTGAAATTCGCAATGCCTCATCTTATTTAAGAGATATAGCGCCAGAAGCGGGCAGAAGTGTACAACTTGGCGTTAGAGTGAAGTTTTAAGCGTCTAAGCTTCATATTTTTACACAGGGAAGTGATTCGTTGACCAAATTCAGTAAATTAATGTAACCTAACCCAAGTGCTATTGTTAGCGGAATTAGTTTTTAATAGGAATCTAAATTCAAGGAATTTAGAAGGACACTTAAGTTATGATCACGCCATCAGTACAACCAAAAATCACCAATCGTCTATCACAATGGTTTTCCAAGTACTTTGGATTTCAAATACCACTGCTCATTTTTTTACTTTTGCTATTGGCAGACATAGTTACAAAGTTGATTTTTGAAAACACCTTCGCACAGCATCGATTTCACGAAGTCTTCCCTGGATTTTTAATTGGCCGTGAAGATCACTTTAAGCTTATCCCCGCAAATCATCTGTGGGTCATACCCATAGCCCTATTTATTGCAACTTTAACCTACAGAAAATTCTTTTGGATATCGGTAGGGTTTTCGATGAAGGCAGCTTCCATAGGAAACGTTTTGTCATGTAACACAAGGAATTTTGCCACTGATTGGATCATGTACAGAAATCAAGAGGGAACATTTAATATTATAAACCTCGCTGATCTCTACCTGTTGAATGATGACCTAGTGATTCTTACCGCACTCGCTTTATATCTATTACGATTTCTTATGCGTAAGCTTAAAAGCATATTTCGAAAAAATCCGCTTAACACTGAAGTCCATATGAGATCTACTTAGTTAGTTATCAAACTGCTAGCATGTACAATCATAATCAATATACTCATGCAATTAAAACCGAACTCTATGAAATTCACACCTCTTATACTTGAAGGCAAGTTCGTTCGATTAGAGCCACTCGCCGCTGAACACAAGCAAGGCTTGTGCGATGCCATTCGCGATGGCGAATTGTGGAATCTTTTCGTTACTATTGTGCCGCACCCTGATG
>CAZZEV010000199.1:0-5759 GCA_964653305.1 uncultured Cellvibrionaceae bacterium
ACCGCGCTTGCCTCTGGTCGCGGCTAGCCAATAAAATTTTATTGCCGCTCGCGAGCTTCGATGTAAACAGCCAAGAAGACCTTTACGACGGCGTGCGTGATATTCCTTGGCAGGATCACCTCAAGCCCAATGGCACTTTGCTGGTTGACTTTGTGGGCAGTAGCGACGCAATTCGTAACACCCAGTTCGGTGCGGTAAAGGTAAAAGATGCGATTGTTGATTGCCTGCGCGATGCCAGTGGCGAGCGTCCATCCGTTGCCAAGCAATTCCCGGATTTGCGAGTGAATGCACGCCTTAGCCGCGACAAAGTTGTGATCAGTCTGGATTTATCCGGTGACAGCTTGCACCGTCGCGGCTATCGCTTAAAGCAGGGCAGTGCGCCCATGAAAGAAAACCTCGCAGCCGGTATTTTGATTCGTGCAGGTTGGTCTGAAATAGCCGCTGAGGGTGGTGCATTACTCGACCCCATGTGTGGTTCCGGCACTATTCTTATCGAAGCCGCGTTGATTGCGGCCGATATTGCACCGGGTTTAATGCGCGTAAGTTTTGGATTTGAACGTTGGTTGAAGCACGACAATACATTGTGGCAAGCATTGCGCGATGAAGCCCATGAGCGTCGCCGAATTGGTTTAGAAAAAGAACTGCCCGAAATTCGTGGCTATGATGCCGATTTAAAAGTGATTCGCGCTGCGGAAGAAAATATTGTTACCGCAGAATTAGATCACTGGTTGCGCGTTAGCCGTAAAGAACTCGCCGAATTTAAAAAGCCTACACACACCGATATAAAAGCTGGCTTAGTGCTTAGCAACCCTCCTTATGGTGAGCGCTTGGGCGAAGTTGAATCACTCAAAATGCTATACGCCCATTTGGGGGAACGCTTACGCTCAGAATTCCAAGGTTGGCGTGCTGGTGTATTTACTGGTAACCCCGAACTTGGAAAACAAATGGGTTTACGTGCCGATAAAAAATACAAATTGTTTAACGGCACTATTGCCAGCGAATTATTGATGTTCACTATTGCTAGTGAGTCATTTGTGCAGAGCCGTGTTGAACAGGACGATCGCTTTAGCCGCGACGATGAAAAACGTGTGGCAGCAGAAGAACGCGTGCGCGAAACAAATCGCCAAGAGCAAGCTGCAGCACTTTCTAACGGCGCGCAAATGTTGGTGAATCGCTTACAAAAAAATCTCAAGCAATTAGAGAAATGGGCGCGTAAAAACGAAATCAATGCCTATCGTTTATATGATGCAGATATGCCGGAATATTCGGCTGCGATTGATGTTTACTGCGGTCAAACTCAACCAGGCAAGCCAGAACAATGGTATGCCAACGTGCAAGAATATGCCGCACCAAAATCGGTAGATGAAGATCGCGCAGCACAGCGCTTTGCGGAAATTGAGTTGGCAGTACCTTTTGCGTTAGATATTCCCGCAGCGCGTATAAGCTACAAGCAGCGCCGTCGCAATAAAGGGACACAGCAATACGAAAAGCTAACTGAACTGCCTACGGGCGATATGTTTAGCGTGCAAGAAGGCGCAGCCAAGTTGCATATTAATATGTGGCAATACTTGGACACAGGTCTATTTTTGGATCATCGTCCGGTGCGTAAACTTATTGCGACTATGGCGAAAGATACGCGCTTTTTAAATTTGTTTTGCTATACCGCCACGGCAAGCGTGCATGCTGCTATGGGCGGCGCGCGTTATACGGTTAGTGTTGATATGTCCAACACCTACTTAAACTGGGCGCGAAAAAATTACGCATTAAACGGTTTAAGTGAATCCAAAAACCGTTTAGAGCAGGCAGATTGCTTAAAATGGCTGGATGAAAATGAACAACAATTTGATTTGATTTTGCTTGATCCGCCCAGTTTCTCTAACTCAAAGCGTATGGAAGATGTATTGGATGTGCAGCGTGATCATGTGGATATGATTCACAATGCCATGCGTGTTCTCGCAGAAGGCGGAACATTAATCTTCTCAAATAATCTGCGCACCTTTAAATTGGATACTGATTCACTGAGTGCCTACACGATTAAAGATATAAGCGCACAAACGATTGATGAAGACTTTAAACGCAACGCTAAAATACATCAATGCTGGTTGATTACTCACTAGTAGAGGTGATTAAGAGTCGCCTTAATAAAAATAGTGCGGAGGGTGGGTGGAGCCTAGGCTTTACCCATCATCTTTCTTGCGCACAATAAGTCACAAAATTAATTTTTGTAAACGCGTGTAACAAATCCCAATTTCACCTCTCAAAGCATTAACAAACCCATCCTTTAGATCCTCACCGCAAGAGGTCGTCATGTTAATAAAAAAGCCAAGTGATATAGCCCCATCTGAAATTACTCCAGAGTCTATTTATTTAGCGCGTCGCGATTTTATGCGCGGGACTATCGCAACTGGAGTGCTAGGTGCATCGGCACTTAGCTCGCAGAACCTATTCGCAGACCCAAGTTATATCGCGGCTGAGGCTGTGAATAAAGGGCCTGAATGGTTAAATACACAAATTGCGCGCGCAAAAGCAGATTCGCAAAAATTGAGTGAAGCGCTTACCCCGTTTGAGCATGTGAGTGGGCACAATAATTTTTATGAGTTTGGTTACGATAAAACGGACCCAGCTAAAAAATCGCAGAAATTTCAGCCTCATCCTTGGCAAGTTGAAATAGCAGGGCAGGTGGCTAAACCGGGTAAGTACAATTTAGAAGATCTATTGAAAGGCATAGATTTAGAAGAGCGCGTTTATCGCTTACGCTGTGTTGAAGCTTGGTCTATGGTGATTCCCTGGGTGGGCTTTCCATTGGCGAGCTTACTTAAACGTTTTGAACCTAACAGCAATGCAAAATATGTTTCCTTTGTGACCTTAAAAGATTCAAAACAATTTCCAGCGCAGGGGAGTGCACTCAGCACTATTGATTGGCCTTATCGTGAAGCCCTGCGTATGGATGAAGCTATGCATCCGCTCACCCTCTTGGCGGTAGGCTTATATGGCAAAACTTTGCCCAATCAAAATGGTGCGCCGTTACGTTTAGTGGTGCCTTGGAAGTATGGTTTTAAAAGCATTAAATCCATTGTGAAAATTGAATTCACTGAGCGTCAACCCAAAACAACTTGGAGTCAACTCGCGCCCGATGAATATGGTTTTTACGCTAATGTGAACCCCAATGTAGATCACCCGCGTTGGACACAAGCTAAAGAGCGTCGTCTTCCCAGCGGTTTATTCAGCCCCAACGTAATTCCCACGCAAATGTTTAATGGCTATGCCGATCAAGTAGCGAGTTTGTACACAGGGATGGATTTGAAAAAATTCTATTAGGAGGTTTTACATGCCCGTTATTTGGCGAAGAATTTTAATTTTTGCAGTATGTTTGCTGCCGCTGTTTTTTATTGTTTATAAAACCATTACGAATCAACTAGGTGCGGACCCAGCCAAAGCCATAGTTTTATTTACCGGTACTTGGGCATTCTATTTTCTGCTGCTTACCTTGTCTGTAACACCTTTAAAGCGGCTCGCGAATCAAAGCTGGCTTATGGTTCACAGGCGCATGCTGGGTTTATTTACCTTGTTCTATGCTATTGCGCATTTGCTATCTTATTTTATTTTTATTCTTGGGTTGGATTTTTCAAGCTTTGGCTCCGAATTGGTTAAACGCCCTTATATCTTGCTCACCATTCCCGCTGTTGTTTTATTGATTGCTTTGGGTGCAACTTCAACGCAAGCAATGATGCGCAGGCTCGGAAAAAATTGGGTGAAGTTGCATAAATCGATTTATCTTATTGCGATCTTGGCGTGGTTGCATGTTTTGCTGCAGGTGAGATCAAGTTATGCCGATGCGGTTTTTTTTGGTGTACTTACGACGTTATTGTTGGGTGTAAGATTGTATTGGGCGTTGCGTAAGAAACAGAGAAAATTTAAGCCCCTTTAAAAAAGGGGGCTGTTAAAAACTTAAAATATCCTTTAGCTCCACCGCATTGCGTCGTGATACTTCCAGTGTCTTGCCATCATTCATGGTGATTTCATAGCCATCGTTAACGGCCTCTTCAATATTGACAATTGCATTCAGGTTAACCACATATTGCCGGTTGACTCTAAAGAAGTGTTTTTTAGGCAGGCGCTCTTCAATACTGTTAAGCGATTTTTTAACGAAGGCATTGTCGTTATCAAAGAAAATGCGTACGTGATTTTTACAGCTTTCAAAGTAGCGAATGGATTCCAAATGTACCAAGTGGCATTTTTCACCATCTTTTATAAACATACGACTGTTGATATCAAGCGGTGGTTTGAGAGATTCTTCCAAGTCTTTACTGTTAATACTAAGTTTATCAATCGCGATTTTTAATCGCTCGTCGCTAATGGGTTTCAATAAATAGTCAATGGTGTTGTAATCAAATGAACGAATTGCATATTCGGTGTAGGCAGTGGTAAATATTATTTGCGGCGAGTAATCTAGCTTTTCTAACAGGTCAAAACCACTTTCGCCCGGCAAATGAATGTCTAAGAAGATCACATCTGGTCTGTGCTCTTGGATAAGCGCTAATGCGTTTACACCGTGATCTGCTGAAGCCACTACGTGAAGGTCTGGGAAGGCTTGTAACATATTTATCAAACCCTCGCGTGCTAAGCGGGAGTCCTCAACCACTATTGCTTTCATTGTGAAATTTCCTTGGGGATTCTCACGGTTACAGTAAATTTATCCTGAGTTTTTACAGTGCTTAAGCTGCTCTGGTCGCCATAGAGAAGCTCAAGCCGTTTGCGTATATTCTTCAGCCCAATTCCTGTGGTGGGCATGGTAATTGCGGTTTTATCTGGTAGATCGTTGCTAACCGTAAATTGAATGCTTTGGTCAGTTTCTTGTGATGACACCTGTAACTTACCACCTTTATGGATGTTATCTAAGCCATGCTTTATTCCATTCTCAATTAGCATTTGTAAAACCATGGGTGGAATAAGGTAGCCGTGGTGCTCTTCGGCAATATTTAATTCAAAATTTAAACGATCTTCCAGTTGTGATTTTACTATTGCAATATAGCGATGAATAATGGCAATTTCTTCAGCTACAGAAACTTTCTCTCGCTTACTGCTTTCTAATGAGTAACGCAGTATTTCCGATAATGACACCACCATATGCTCGGCAGATTTTTGATTTTCGTGAATCATAAAACGAATATTGTTGAGCGCATTGAACAGAAAGTGAGGGTTTAATTGGTTGGAGAGACTGTTGAGCATAGCCTCTTTAAGACTGTGCTGGGAGCGCAAATACAGTAATTCTGTTTCTCTGACTCTTTTGGTAGATGTAATACTGTTATAGACAAATAGCCATGCTGATATGAATATACTTGTCTGTATCCAGTTTCCCATAATAGATCCAAGCACCAACAGGGGAAGGCTGAATTTGTCATTATGCTGAGGGATAAGGTTGTTAGTAAAATCCGTCCAAAAAAAGGTGGAAACTATTGCTGACATTACTAGGGAGATTGCTAATCCCCCCAACAAAGAGAATACAATTCCATACTCTACAAATTGCTTGCTAGAGAGTAGATTCCATTCAAATGTTTTGAACATGTATCTAAACAGCAAGACAGCAAGTGTAAATAAGGGGAACCAAAACAAGTCGGCGAATAAAAGAGTCGGAATAAAATTATGCAACGGAATCATGATGACCATTTGGGTCGTCACGAGAAAAAACATGAACAGCCCATGATCTAACCAAAACTTTTGATCGTGCGGGAAAAATAATACTTTCATAGGTTACACGC
>CAZZEV010000200.1:0-5750 GCA_964653305.1 uncultured Cellvibrionaceae bacterium
CAGTGTGCAGTTGAACGAAATCACCTTTCATGGTCGTGATTGGCGCTACCTTTATTTATTAGGTGGCTTTTTGATTGTGTCTTGGGGTGGCTATGCTTTTTGGTTTTTCAGAAGGCACACGCAGGCGTTGGTCAGAGATTTGAAGAACAAAATTCAGAAAGATCGTCCTCTAGTTGCCTACCAGCAACTTTCTGTTGAGCCTCATAGAGATAAAGAGAAAAGCGCGATCTTGCGCTTTATGGCCACTGAATATGCCAACCCTGATTTGGATGTGGAAACCATCGTAAGTGCCATGGGTGTTAACCGTAATAAGGTAAATGACATTCTTAAAGCCGAGTTAGGTTTTACCTTTACCACCTACTTAAACAAGCTTCGGCTTGCGGAGGCTTCGCGCCTTCTGGCAGAAAAAGAGGAGGCGAATGTAGCTGAAATTGCTTATTCGGTTGGCTACAAAAATGTGTCTTACTTCAACAAGCTCTTTAAAGAAGAGTACGGCTGTACGCCCAAGATTTTTAAATCCCTGTGTAACAAATAGCAACAAATAGCCGCAGCGGCTAGTTCCACGGCTCATTTCAAGCCACCAAAGTAAAACTAATCACAAAAATTCTTCAACTTTTCGCATCCTGATAGCATTTTTAGGAAAAGCGTTACCGCCTATATGCCCAATTTCGTATTGTCGCCCTCTAACACGGCTGATGCGTCACGCGCTTCGATTTTAAAAAATAACTATAGGTGTGAATCAATATGCTTCATAAGCCAAGAACAATATGCCTTCACGTTAATAGCGATCAAAAAGCTACCACAAGTCACTTAATCACTCCTCAAACTATGGGGCACCAAGTTAAACCCTTTGTGTCTTTAGAAGTGGTAAGAGCAGACGAAGTATCCGCTTCAAGTGAGGCTTTGTCGTTGTCTGATTCGGGTACCGCGATCATTGTTTTTTTGATGTCGGGAGAAGCTGACTTCAGCGCTTCAACCCATAAACAAGCAAGTTTGAAGCAGGGGCACCTTAAGCAAGGAGATGTGCTTTGGCTGCTCTCTGGCTCAGGAATTCAGTATTCACTCACGCCTAAAACGCAAGATTTCGTCTGCGTAAAACTGCGAGTTGCTCTCTCTCCCGCATTGGAATCCGCTCCCGGGCAATCTATTTATCTTGATTCAGTATTGATTGAGCGCGATGGTCCAGCGCAAATACTCTTGGGGCAGCATGGTGACGCCAACAGTCAATTGGCGCTCCCAGCGTTAATAAATTATTTGGTCGTTACTTTAAAGGCTGGGCAAGTGTGGACTTACGAGCCGCCAGTTAATCATCGCATTGCATGGATTGCCGTTGTCAGCGGAAAAGTTAAAACCAGTAATGTTCTGGTTGCGTCAAGTGAAATCGCGGTCTACGAGAACTCCAATACATCGGTCAGCTTTCTGGCGGAGGACGACTGTGTTTTTCTCTTAGGTACTTCACAACAATACTCATATCAAGAATATTCACATCATGAAAGCGCGCACAACTTAGCCCTAGAAACATATTCAATGCCAAGCGAGGGCAAAGTGTTTAATTACCCTGAATATAAAACAGCAGACAGATTTCATGCGCGTAGGAATGCATTGCATGTTTAATTCTCTGGGCTCATCTCTCTCAACATTGTTAAAAAATAAAATTGGAATGATATATACAATGAAAATATGTAATGCACTCTTTATCTTGATGGCAATTATTTCTACTTCAGCCTGCGGTGGCGGAGGCGGCGGTAGTAGTTCATCGCCATCACCAACCGTTTCGTCTACGCCGGTGGTTGTATCTTCATCTTCTTCGTCGATACTTTCATCATCATCATCATCATCATCATCATCATCATCATCATCATCCATATCATCTGCAGTGTCGTCACAACTTTACCCAAGTTACAACACTAAACCGCTTGCGCCAGATATGACGGGTGTTGGTAGCACGGCTACTCAAATTGCAGCCAAAATCAAACTCGGTTTTAATATCGGTAATACACTTGAAGCCACGGGTTGCGCACCATCAGCAGAAACCTGCTGGGGAAATCCAAAAATCACCAAAGAGTTTGTGAAGTTTGTAAAAGACTCTGGGTTCACGGCAATACGCCTGCCCGCATCTTGGGATCAATACTCAAATCAAACAACAGCAGAGATTAATAGCGAGTGGTTGAATCGCGTGAAAGAAGTTGTGCAATACTGCGTTGATAACAATCTTTATGTGATTTTGAATATTCATTGGGATGGCGGCTGGCTTGAAAACAACGTAACGCCAGAAAAACAGACTGCAAATAACGCGAAGCAAAAAGCGTTTTGGGAACAAATAGCCACGCAACTTCGCGACTTTGACGAACGTGTTATTTTTGCAAGTGCGAATGAACCTAACGTTGAAACTGCTGCGCAAATGAACGTGTTGCACTCTTATCACCAAACTTTCGTTGATACTGTTCGTGCAACAGGCGGAAAAAATGCCTACCGTACTTTAATTGTTCAAGGCCCATCGACCGATGTAGAAAAAACCAATAAATTAATGACACAAATGCCTACAGATACTGCAACCAATCGCATCATGGCAGAAGTGCATTACTACACACCGTGGAACTACACTGGCATGACCAAAGATGAATCTTGGGGCAACCAATTTTACTACTGGGGTAAGGGTTTTCATTCAACTACCGATACCGCGCATAACCCAACTTGGGGTGAAGAAGATACTGTGGATTCTATGTTTGCTTTGATGAAAGCCCAGTTTGTGGACAAAGGAATCCCTGTGATTGTTGGTGAGTTTGGAACGGGCGTGCGCGAGAATCTGAAATCAGATGCCGCTGCCTATAAATTGCATCTTGATAGCAGAGCCTATTATTTTAAATACATCACCAAACAAGCCATTGCCAATGGCTTGATTCCATTCTTTTGGGACACAGGTAGCTTGTTAGATAGAAAAAATAATGTGGTGCTAGATCAGCAGGCTTTTGATGGGCTTATTCAGGGGGCGAGTGCGCTCCAGTAGCCTTTAGGGGGCTAATCTAAGGAGATACCGTGGATTAGCTCAGGAAATATCCCGCAACTTGTTGATTTTAAATGCTAAATAAATTCCTTCTCGTGGCGCCCAAACGCGCTCGAGCGGGAATCCCTTCCTCATAAATATACGCCCCAAAGTAAGCAACCAATTTACGCCTCATTCGCGCATTTGATGCGTTGGTTAGTCTTGGAGACTTGTACTGATTTGCATATTCCGATGCGTCACAGATATAAATTTTTTATATAAATAAAATTAGCAAACAGCTAAAGCTGAACTATTATCAGCATATGTACTATCCATAAAGATAAGCGAGGCGACATCGTGAATTTACAAAACCTAATTGATAATGCTCAAAAATTACCCAACATTCCCAAGGTCGTTCAGGAGCTTATAGAAAGCTTTGGCGACGAGAATGTGAGCAATGATGCTATCGCGAAAAAGATAAGCGCAGACCAGGTACTGACCATTAAGGTGTTGCGAGCGGCCAATTCGGCGCACTATGGTGGCAATCGTAAAGTGGGCTCGGTGAATGACGCTGTATTTTTGTTGGGCTTTAATGCGGTACGCACCTTGGTATTAGCGTCTGGCCTAACGGGTGCGTTTAAAGCGCCGGAAGGTTTTGATATTAAGAAGTTCTGGCACGATAGTTTTGCGGTGGCAGCCATTTGTAAGTGGATTGCACGCTACTCTCACGACGATGCTGAAACCGCGTTTACCTGCGGTATGATCCACAATATCGGTGAGTTGCTAATTCATATCCTGTTACCGAATGAATGCGCAGAAATGCAAAAAGTTGTTGATAAAGGCGCTCGTAATGTCGATATCGAAAAGAACTATTTAGGCTTTGATTTTTCTGAGGCGGGTGCTGAGCTTGCGCATCGCTGGAAGTTCCCAGATACCATCGTCAAAAGTATTCGTTACCAGTTAGATCCCCACGAAGCTGAGTTGTTTCCACGTTTGGCAGGCGTGGTAAATATTGCGCTCTACATTAATAAAATGAATGAAGCAGGTGCAGATAGCGCAGCGATTTTGGCGAGTTTCCCCAACAGTTTGGCAACCGAGTTAGGTATTAACTTGGTTAAAATGATGGAGAAAATCGAAGAAACTAAAGAGTTAGCAACTGCGATAGATGCCTTGCTAGAGTAAGTTTTCGATATTCAAAAGATCAATAAAAAGCCCGCTTTTTTGCGGGCTTTTTTTGTTTTTAGGGTGTTGTTATTGGCACATACCTAGCGCTTGTGCAAAACAATCCTCGATATCTTGTGGTTTGCTTTTTCGTTTTACATCATCAAAGAAAATTTGCGCTTGCGGGTATTGACGGCTCAAATACATCAGCCATTGTTTTACGCGATTGCCGCAGTTTCTTTCTTCGTAGAGCGGCGTCGTTTTTTGATAGTAATCAAATAACATTTGGCAAATTTCTGACCACGTTAATGGCTGATATTCTTCACCGGCTAAATGCGCTTTTATTTGGCGAGCTAAGTCTGGGCAAGACAGTAAACCGCGCCCGAGCATGACATCGTCGCATTGGGATTGCTCTCTGCAACGAAGATAATCGTCTACTGTCCAAATCTCGCCATTTGCGATTACAGGAATTTTTAGCTTGGCTTTAATGTCTGCGATGTAATGCCAGTAGGCGGGCGGTTTGTAGCCATCGGCTTTGGAGCGTGCGTGGACGGTGAGTTCATTGGCACCGGCAGATTCCACCGCGCTCGCATTTTCCATATAGGTGGATTTGTCTTCAAAGCCCAAGCGGATTTTTGCGGATACGGGGATTTCTTTAGGCACGGCATCGCGCACGGCTTTAATAATGCTGTACACACGATCTGGCGTGCGCAAGAGGCAGGCGCCGCCTTCGTGGGAGTTGACGGTTTTGGCGGGGCAGCCAAAGTTGAGGTCGATAGATTTCGCGCCGTAGTGCACCAATTCCAAGGCATTTATCGCCATAGGCTCGGGCTTGCTACCCAGTAATTGTACTTTGACGGGGGTGCCATTCGGCGTATTGCAGTCGCTTTCGAGTTCTTGGGCGAATTTATAGAAGACTTTGTAGGGCAGCTTTTGGTCGGTAACGCGAATAAATTCGGTTACGCAGCCATCCACCCCGCCAATACGTGGCAAAATGTCGCGCACGTGATGTTCTACAACGCCCTCCATCGGGGCTAACATGATTCTCATAGCAGGCAATATCTAAAGTAAGCAGCATCTAAAGATGACGCAGATTTATCGAGGGCGGCATTTTACGCATCCTCTGGCAGGAATGCAGGCGGTTTTGCTCGTTATCATTCGTTTTGATTGATAAGTGCCCTTAATCTGCGTAGATTGCGCGCCTTTTCGTTTGCTTTAACCCTATTTTCGAGGATTTACCATGACATCAACCCATTTTCATGAGCTGATTGCCGACCCACAACTGCGTAAGGCGATTGATGCGCACGGCTACGAACAGCCGACGCCCGTGCAGTTGCAAGCAATTCCGCAAGTGTTAGCGGGTAAAAACCTCTTGGTAAGCTCCAAAACCGGTAGTGGTAAAACCGCCGCGTTTCTCTTGCCTGCGTTGCAAAAAATTCTCACCACGCCAACCACCACGCCAGAAAGTTCACGCATTCTAATTTTGACTCCCACGCGCGAATTGGCGCGTCAAATTCTTAAAAACGCACAGCAACTTTTGAAATTTACCCACATTAAAGTCGGTATGGTTTGCGGTGGCGAAGAGTTTAAATATCAAAAGGCGATG
>CAZZEV010000201.1:0-3035 GCA_964653305.1 uncultured Cellvibrionaceae bacterium
CTACTTCGCCCTGATTCGCAATTTCCGCCGCTATTTCTGGCTGCTGGTTTATCTCTTTGGCGCAGCGCCCGCGGTAAGCAACAGTTTTGTAGATGGGCGCAAACATCGCCTGCAAGCCTTTGGCGATGACATTCAAACCCAACACTTGCCCTTTGCGACTTCGCTCCGCATGGGCGATTTGGGCTATCAAAGCGATGCGCAGCAATCGCTGTTTGTCTGCTACAACAACGTGAACAGCTATTTGCGCACACTGTGCGGCGCTATCACCAAATCGCACCCTGCTTATGCAGCGATTGGCGTAAAAGACGACGCTGGCAATTACAAGCAGCTCAATACCAGCTTGCTGCAAATTGAAAACGAGTTCTACTCCAGCATTCGTCCCAAGCGCACCACCCAATCCGGCGAAACGGCATTGCAAGCTCTGCGCTTGCGTGGTGTGGAATACATTGAAGTTCGCTGTGTGGATTTAAACCCCTACGAACCGCTGGGCGTTAGCGAAGAACAGCTGCGCGTGATTGATGCCTTCCTACTCTATTGTTTGCTCAGCGATAGCCCGGAAACGCCGGAAGATGAATACGCCGAATGGCAAGAAAACCAGAAGCGCATTGTCTACTCTGGTCGCGACCCTGCGCTCACACTCTTACGCGATGGCAATGAAGTTGCCTTTAAAGACTGGGCGCAGGAAATTCTTGAGCGCTCGCTCGACTGCGCCAAGTTACTGGATCAAAGCTACGGCGGTGAAGACTATGTAAGCGCTGTGGACAAACAGTTCGCCAAACTCAGCAACCCGGAGCTAACACCTTCGGCACGAGTACTCGCGGATTTAAAAACCCAAGATAAAAGCTTCTTTGAACATACGCTGGCGCTGGCTGAGTCGCATCGCCGCTATTTCAGCGAACGGCCTTTAACCGCGGGGAAGCAGGAAGAGTTTAAAGCCCAAGCAACGCAGTCGCTTGCAGCGCAGACGCAGTTGGAGCAATCGCCGCAGATTCCGTTTGATGAATATTTAGCAAAGTATTACGAGCAGTATCGTTCGTGTAGTTGCTCAGAGAACAGCTAGCTAAAAACAAAAAGCCCCTATCGCTAGGGGCTTTTTCATATCGGAGCATCTATTTCGAGTTCTCTATTTTTGAACCACTAAATTATCAAACAGTAAATCGCTGACGAGCGGGCCCTTATGCTCGGCTTTTTTGTCATCATCTTCTTTTTCTTCGTCACCTTTAGACTTTTTGGCCTTATCGGCTTTGGGCTTTTCCTTCTTACCATGATCATCTTTAGCGTGGTCATCTTTAGCATGGTCATCCTTAGCATGCTCACTCGCAGCAGGGTGAATCGCATGATCCAAGGCCGCATTTATTTTCTCCAATGCCTCCAAACGCATCTTCTCTTTGCCTTCTGCGCCAGCCATTTGATCTTCCGTCACGCTACTAATCAGCATGATCAAGGTATCGCGAATAAGCGGCATGTGGTGCGAAACTTCTTGAGCGCTATGCATATCTTCGGTACGCAGAGAAAGCTCTGCCTTAATATATTTAACCTTGCCGGTGCCACCATAATTCACCACCAAGTGAGGTTTGATTGGAATATAGTTCACGCCTTCTTTAAAGGTATCGCCACCCCCACCACTCGCCAGTACCGAACTCGATAAAAAACTTGCTGCCACTGCAGCCATAATGAACCCACACTTGCGCACTAACTTCATGAAAACTCCCAACTGAACGCTTCGTTGTTAATCGTTCATCACCTCTAGGGCGACGTTTATCTACAGCATAGACGATTTGTCGCAAACATCTGGCTCTCTTGCGAGCTTTTTGCTTACTATAGCCGCCCTACTAGGATTACGAGGTCGCCATGATTCCATCGATTCGCCAAACCAACCTGATTATTTTTCTCGGCTGCCTTGGGCTGATTTTAGTGGGCGCGTTTTACGAGCATGTCATGAAGTATGAACCTTGTCCGCTGTGTATTACCCAACGCGCCTTTTTTGATCTCATCGGTATCTTGGCGTTGATTGCGTTTTTGCATAATCCCAAGTTAAAAGGCCTGAAAATTTATGCCGTGTTAGGCATTCTTGCCGCACTTGGCGGTGGTTATTTCGCCCAGCATCAACTCTGGCTACAAAGCCTACCCGCCGATCAAGTGCCCGCCTGCGGCCCCGGCCTCGCCTATATGTTTGAGGCTTTTCCGTTTATGGAAGCAGTAAAACTCTTATTACAAGGCGACGGTAGCTGCGCAGAACCGCACAAAGTCTTGGGCTTAAGTTTTGCTGGCTGGTCGCTGATTGCCTTTGTAGGCTTAGGGCTCATCAACCTGTGGCAACTGGTGCGCGCCCTAAAAAATGGCGCTGTTTCCACACAAGCCAGTTGAAGCCCTCGGCAAGATGACCTATTGTGTCGATAATTCGAGAGTTTTGTTAATCTAAGCGTGTGTAGTTATAACGGTGTAAAACGCACACAGTAAATCCAACCCGATCATTAAGCAGTAATCAGGAAATCAAGCATGTTAGAGAATTGTCAAAACGCTAAAGAACGCTGGGGTGGTGTTAACATCATCATCGACCGCTGGTTACAAGAACGCCAAGACATGCTGGTACAGTACTGCGCTATCGGCGAAGCAGATCAAAACGAAGAAGTACGCGGCGAGAAGCTACGTCGCCTTTGCCAAATTCTGGTGGACTATGTGTCTGCTGGCCACTTTGAAGTTTACGATCAACTGATCAAAGAAGGCCGCGAGTTTGACGATGAAGAGGCGCTTCATGAGGCTGGTCGCTTGTTCACCGTGGTTGACGGCACCACAGAGAAATTGCTCGACTTTAACGACAAATACCTAGAAACCGATGATCTCAGCAGCCTAGATGCAGACTTATCTAACTTGGGTGAGATTTTGGAAGTTCGTTTTAGCGCTGAAGACCGCATGATTTCTGTGTTGCACACATCGCACAAAGATTTGGTAAATGGTTAAGTTGCAGCGCTGATATTTGATTTTAAGAAACCCGCCTAGCGCGGGTTTTTTGTTACACAAACTTAACCCCCTCC
>CAZZEV010000201.1:3045-5711 GCA_964653305.1 uncultured Cellvibrionaceae bacterium
CAACCCAAATCCATTGGGAGAGAAAGGCGATATTACGGCGGAAGTAACTAAGAAAATTTTGTTGGCGGCGGCTTAATTTTTAAAAAGATAACCCCCACCCAACCTCCCCCTTGAAAAGCGGGGAGGAGCCTTACTCCCTACTTACCTACAGAGTGTTATCAGCCCCTCCCCCTTTTTAAGGGGGAGGTCGGGAGGGGGTTTCATTTCTTAAATGAACGTTTTAAAAATTTACACCCATAAAAAAACCCGCCGAAGCGGGTTCTTATCAATCGAACGAATTCGACTTATTTTTTAGCAGGCTTAGCCGGTGCAACTTCTGCAGCAGCAGCTTTAACTTCCAACAATTCAACTTCGAAAATCAAGGTTGATGCTGGTGGAATGCCTTGGTTGCCAGCTGGGCCGTAAGCCAAATCAGATGGAATGTACAATTCCCACTTAGAACCTTGTGGCATCAATTGCAAAGCTTCAACCCAACCAGGAATAACGCCGTTTACTGGGAATTCAACTGGCTCACCGCGTTGAACAGAGCTATCGAACACAGTACCGTTAACCAACTTACCGGTGTAGTGAACTTTTACAGTGTCAGTCGCTTTTGGTTTTACGCCATTGCCGGCAGAGATCACTTTGTATTGTAAACCGCTCGCGGTCACTTGAACGCCTTCTTTAGCTTTGTTATCAGCTAAGAACTTAGCACCTTCAGCGCCGTTGGTTTCGCTCAGTTTCTTTTGTTTCTCTTCTTGTTTCTTTTGCATTAACGCTTGGAATTCAGTAGATACTTTAGCAGCATCTTCTTCAGAAATACGTGGCTTAACAGCAGCCTGCAATTTTTCCAACTCAGCAGTTTCTTCTTTGGTCAAAGTCGCTTTGTCTTTTTTCTCTAACTCAGCAATTTTAACTTGTGCATCAGCAGCAGCTTTAGCATCAGCGATTGCCAACAACAGCAAATCCTTGTCTAAAGTGATTTCCATTTGTTGTACGCCTTTACCCATTTGCTGACCCATCAGATAGCTGATTTTTTGGTCAAGGGTTTCAATTTTAGGCGCTTCGGTTTTTTTAGCGTCTTTACCACAGCCCACAACCAAGGCTGCAGAAGCCATTAAACTGATCATTACTAATTTTTTGCTAATCATTTTGCACCCTAGTGGATTACATTTTTAAAGGAATACTGGCTCATATCTGCCCGAACAAGCTAAGCCAAGCGCGTGATGGGCAACCTGCAGAATACCACCGGTGTTACAGCCCTAACGGGCGCCAATGGTATACCAAAACATTAAAATTGTGCGGTATTTTGCCTAATTTTTCATGGATTTAGCGGATTTAACCTGGCCACTTCAGACGTTCGGAAGCTCTCTGACCGAGTACCATTGGATTAGTTCTTGAAAATTTACCCGCGTACCCTACCTATATGATCGCCAGCGAACAGATTTGCCGCGATGAATGTCACCAGACTGTAACACACATTATCTTGGCGCCAGATTAGACTACACATACCGTTATAAGACCAACCTTCACGCTTTTCTATAGGATTCCATCATGACTGTTCATCAGATCGCGCCATCATCTATTGCTGATATTGAGCAACAAATTGCCAAGGTCACGGCTCAACTTGAAGCAGCACGAGCAAAAGAATTTGCAGTCGCCGAAAAAGCATTCTTAGCCGCACAGAAGGCAACAGCAACTGCTCAGGCCAGAGTTGATGTTATAGAAGCAAAAGCAAGCACTACGCCTGCCGCAATTACACGATTAAAGGCAGCTCAAACAGCACTGATGAACCAACAAGAACAATTGGCCAACGCTAATGAGATTTATAGCGCCTTGCTCGCGGCACAAGAAGCCACTGATAAATTTGCTACAGATGTCGCAAAAGTCATGGCAGGCAAAAAGCTCGGCAAGAAAATTAAATTCACCAAGAAAGAAAAAGCTGTTATCAAAGAAGAAAAAAAGGCTGCGAAGAAAATTGCCAAAGCTGAGAAAAAACTCGCCAAAGAAAAGGCCAAGAAAGATGCCAAATCAGCCGCTAAATTAGCAAAAAAACATGCAGCAGAAACACCTGCCGTAGAAGTAGCAGAAGCTAAACCCGTGCGTAAAACTGCAGTTCGAAAAGCGCCTGCAGAAAAAGCAACCGTAGAAAAAGCGCCTGTGAAAAAAGCCACTACCCGAAATGCACCCGCAAGAAAAGCTCCTGCGAAAAAGGCTGTTGTCGAATCAGCAGCACTCAACAGTGAAGCGCTCGCTGCAACCACTGAAGCACCTATTGTTCAGGCAGTGCTTGCAGAAATATCAACGCCATTGGTTGAGCAGGTTCAAGAAGCACCCGCTCAAAATGAATCTGCTATTGAAACAGTTTCCACTCCAGAGATAGCACTGGACAACAGTAATATAGAAACACCTAATACCTAGGCGAATGATGCTGACTTAAAGCTTTGTATTTGAATTTACTGATGATTAAATTTATATGGGAATCGTCATCCCGTAGGGATCCAGCGTCCTTTAAACTGCAAAGTCACTGGATCCCTACGGGATGACGACTCCCTTCTATCGTGAAGACTTAAAGTGAGCGCCATTAAACACTGAGGTTAATTTCCAGCGCGCCGGCTTAGAATTTTCTTTGCAACAACTCAATAACATCATGACCCACAGCTAACGCAGACAAATAACCTTCAAGA
>CAZZEV010000202.1:0-5702 GCA_964653305.1 uncultured Cellvibrionaceae bacterium
TTAATGCGAGGCTGGGATGTCTTCATAATCAATTTAACATAATATACATTATGCGAACGTCAGCCTAGGGCCAGTAAGCACCAACGGGCGGCGATCAGCCAGCGGGTCGCGGCGCTTCGCTGCCTTCCGCGCCCCCTGCTGATGGGTCTGTGTAGTCGCTTTTTGTATCGTCAAAATAACCATTGTTAACAACTGAATCACACATGTTTTTTGACACATTAAGTTTAGTAGCTTGTTGACTAAAACATTGACAAAAGCCGGAATTCTCCCAGCGAATGCACTGCATTTTAGGAAATGATTTAGGCTTGGTTAAATCGTCATAAATCGGAGCGCTGCTAGGTATATCAGGAAGCCTTGGAGTACGCAGTTCTACATAATCCTCCTTGGTTACGACTTTGGGTTTTTGTTCATGGGAAAAAGAGCCAAAGCCCGTTGAAGCTGTTTCTTTTGTGATCTCAGCGACAGTTTGGGCAACTGTAGGCGCAATTTCGGAGGGTTCAAACCGGTCATGAAAATGCCACCAACCTGCCCCAACGATAACGGCTAAAAGCATAAAAGGAGCAAAAACTTTCAAAGGAATTTTACGTTTAACCGTGTGAATTTCAGCAGATTTATAGACGCCGAAATATTTTTTGTTAAATGGAACGCGAGTTACGACGGCCTGCTTTCTTACAAAAAAATCATCAACATCAGATTGACATTTTTCCCATTCAAAACGCTTGGCCGACTGCATACCAAAGACGCGTTCAAAATGCCAATGTTTACCAACGAAACGACGAAACCCCGCATCTAAAAGCATTGGGGATTGAGTAAGAACAAAGAAATCAAAACCGCGATGACGATGTTCAGATAGTGCAAGAATAAATTCAGGCAAAGGCTTTTTAGGGTCACGGGTTGGGAAAAGATATTGAGCCTCATCGATAACGATAATAGAACCGTCGGGGAGCGCTTGCCAATCTCTAATTCCATTTTCATCAAGTTCAATCCAAGGAAGTGTTAATTCCTTAATACGAATATAAAAAACAGGTCGATTTTTAAAATCGGGATTGGAATCAATATGGGCGATGACATTGAGAGTTTTGGACGCACCCGGAATGCCTGTGATGAGATGAATCATGGTGAAACATTACCTTGTTTAACAAGTGATACTGACCGTGTAGCGATTTTTATTGCAATAGCAACACTCATTGAGGAAAAAAGAATGGATAGACCAATATCGAGCTTACAGAGTAAAAGAATATTAAGAAGGTCGGATGGAATAGAATTTAGTCTTGCAAATAAAAAGGTTGACAGCTTGGATAGTAAAAAATTAAAGCCAACGAAAGAGGCAAAACCAAGGCCCAAATAACCTAGTATTTTTTTTAAAACCACAGGCAAAGCGAAAAGAATAAATGCCCAAAGACGGGTGAAAATAGTTGTGAAGAATACACGAAGAAGAATGTATAAACCTTGTAACGCCAACATAATAATTTGCAGCATAGGAACCCCTTATGTTCTTTCGATAGTTCTATAAATAATTAAAACACCAGACAGCGAAAAAAAGAAAATCACTAAGTAAGAAATTTGAGAAGCAAAATCACAAAAAATTTGGTATGAAATTTGAAAAGTACCCGCATGCAAAGTGATTGAACGCGGAGCAGGACAAGAGCCATTAGACGGAGAAGAAGCGGCAGAGTCTAAAGAATTAACAAGATCTTGCACTTGCGAAATGTTATTAATGTCAATCTCTGAATTTACACCTTGTAAAGAACCGTCACCATTAACGGGAACCGTAGTGGAATTTAAGACGTTATCAAATTGCGCTTGTATATTTGCGTTGTCACTGTCGGCGTTAATATCAATTTTTGCATTAACACCTTCGCAATTATTTATCCAAGATTGCTTTAAAACGGCACACTGAATAGCGTCACCAGAACACGCGGGAGCCGTTGAACAATTTGAAGGAGTTGCAGTGGAAGGAGTAGACGAAGTTGAACCGGAAGACGTGCCAGAACCAGAGCTAGAACCATTGCCGGAGGATGGAAGGTTAACGCAAAAACTTTGTCCGGATACGGTGAATTTATTGGGGCAAGGACTAGAACCGTCAAACGGTGTGCAATTAGAAGACCCGAAAGTTAACTCACACGATTGAAGCGGAGATAACGTGGTGCCGGAGCCGCCAGAGCCACCAGAGCCGCCAGAGCCGCCGCCACTACCACCGCTTCCACCAGACCCGCCGTTACCAGAACCAGAGGGAGTAGAAGAACCAGAGCCAGAACCAGAACTAGAAGGAGTTGAAGAAGTTGCACCAGAACTAGAAGGCGTTGAAGACGCGCCGCCACTCGTTGAGGAATTCGATAATTCAGGAACGCATGTGGATTGGCCGTTAATTACTGTTGAAACAAAACCAGCACCACAAGATGAAGCAGAAGAAGACGTGCCACAGCTTTCAGTCATTTGGCAATCAGCAGCTGATGAACTGGTTCCCTCTGGCGGTGTGGGTGGGCCACATTCAACTTCGCCAGTTTCGTGAACCGTAGCAACATTGGGAGCGGTACAAGGAGTTGGAGCGTACCAACAAGAATGATTTTCGTAATGTGTTGGGGAATTATCAATAGTGCAAGAAGAGTTATAACTCTTGTCACGACGGTCACGAACTACAAAGCCAGCAGGTTTAGAGGGACAAGGGCCATGAGCAGAACGATCGGGACAAGAATATATTTCATATCCGCCATAAGGTGTCCAATTAACGGAATGAACAGACGCAAAAGAATTAAAGCTAAATAAACCAATTAAAAAAAATAAAATCTTTTTCATTAAATGCCACCCGCAATAATATTTAGCGCGATGATTTCAACAATAAGCATTACAAAATAAGGGTCGTAAAACATGGGGAAGCCTCCAATAAAAAAGGGGGCAAAAAGCCCCCTGTTTTGGAACAAGGGATTAAGAAAGAATGGTTCCCTTGACCCATTTAATACCTACCGCAACGAGCGCCAAGCCGATCAACGCACCGCCCACTAACAACACGTCGGCTTTTACGTCGCCCATATCAGCGGCGAAAGTAGACGGCAGGTTAGAAGCTGCAAACGCGCCGGTGGAAGAAACAGCAGCCACAACGAAAGCAGAAGCAGCGGCCAGTTTTTTGTTGATAAATGAAAATTTATTTTTCAATGGTTTTTTCTCCGATATGAAAAGTTTTTAACACCATTCGCAGCCCCATGGCTGCAACCATTATTGCTAATATCCAAGCGCTTAACGTATTGAAATCATCCCGAGAAAGCAGATGATTACTAAGCGCTTGGTTTAACAATTCTTCTTCAGTTACGACAGTCCAACTAGACGTACAAGATAAGACGCCGGACACATTTGTTGGGCCGGCTTTAGCCTGTACAAGATCACCATCGCAAGCTATAAATTTCATTTTTTAAACCTTATCTCCAGGTTGGCGGGTCTGATGAGGACGAATACCAAAAACGTCAAAATAAACATCGCATTCATCAAATTTTTTCATCTGTCCGGTTTGGCGATCTTGAAATGATTTTTCACGAACCAAACCCTTCATGGTGCAATCAACGTCAACCAATTGCCCTATCTGGCCTAATGGTTGATCAGAAGAAAATCTGTAGCGGGATGGATGAGAAAAAGCATCCGGCGCGGGTGAGCTAACAACGGTGAACTGCTTTCCGTTATAAAATTCTGATTTCTCGATGCGAACACCTTTAAAATGAACTGTAGCGGTCATGATTAAGCCTCCTAAGGCATTACTAATAATTTCTTGCGTTGACGATAAAGCTTTTGTTTAACTGCATTACTAACATGTTTACGAGGTCTACCAACCGGCCTCGCTCCGGTAAAAATATCAATCGTTTTTTTGTCTTGTTTATCACGCATGACACACCCCATTTCGTAACGCGCGTTACGTAATTAAGCAACCAAAGAAAGCTGTATTTGTTGTGGGCGACGATACCAACTAGGAATTGGCAAATTTTTAACAACGATTGTTTTAGACTCGCGCACAGTGACCATTGCGAATTTGGTTAAATCACAAGGCAAAGCGATATCAATACCAATTTTGCGCAAGCGGCAACGATGTGTCTGAACTTGTTTTTTATTAAAATCAAAAGTCGCACCAGAAGCCCATTGAAGCGCGTACATGGTTGTCGTATTAGCAGCTTTAGTATTTTCACAAATACCTTCACGCAATAATCTTTCAGAGATATTTTCTAGGCTCATTTTTTCCACCTGAATTTTTTTGTCGATATCTAAAAAATCGTTATGGATGCAAGTAAATTTGCACTCATCAATAAAACCGTAAATGTTCATTTTTTCACGTCTTAAAAATTCACTTTTTAATTTTTGTTCGAAGCGCACAACGCCATGTAATTCACAATATTCAATAACATCTAACAAATATTTATATTCATCCGAATCGGAACCAAACTGGCGTTTAATTTTTGGTAATGCATGTAAGCGAAGCTCAAAAGCTTTGTTGTAAATACTTGGATAAATTAAACGGCCACCCTTCCCTGTTTTCGTTAACCAATCACAGGTTTTGCCGTTAGTGTGTAAGCGGGGAATAGAATTGCGATAAGGCTGAGTGGAAATACCCTTGATGTAATCGTCCTCGGCTCCCTGCCCTACACATTTATTTGTGGTGATATGCAGCTCAGTAATCACAGCACCATCGCAGCAGAGTGTTTGCTTATCACCAGATTGTTGGGTAAACCAAATTTTTGTTGCTTTGGTGAAATGCGGTAATCCGTATTGGGTAAGCAAATCGTTGAAACAGTTAACACACTGCTCAACACTGAAAAACCCAAAAAGATTTTCCATTCGATTAATGCGGGAAGGGTTACCGGAAACTGTTAAACGATTGCCAGAAATGCGGATATGTACAGAGGTTGAAAAGCTGCCCTCATGGTTAATAGTTGGGCATTTTGTAGTGAGTATCTCCCCTGCCCCATGGTCAGTCATATCAACGACCATAAACGCACGATCACCAATCAGCGGGAGCTGATAGTCAAAATCCTGATGGATGGTGAGCCAGTCGATAAACATATAAATCTGCACACATGTGTAAATGTTATTTATTTGAAGAATATATACATGTATTCAAATAATCAACATATATGTAAACATGCACACATGTAAGATTGAGGTTTTCTAATATGCGAGTAGCAAAAATGGCGACAAACGTACGTTTGAACGATATGGAGCAAGAGGCAATCAGGAAAAAATGTATTGAAATCAATAAGTTATTGATACAAAACAACAAAGAACCCTTAAAGGATTCTGAGCTTGTACATAAAATACTTGAGTTATCAATAACTTACGTAAGAGTGAACACAAAAGGAGATGTGTTTCTAGATATGTAGACCGTGGGAAACCACGGTAAAGTGTGGGTGTAACTAACACCCACACTGCTGCGCAGACTAAAAGCCTACGCGCTTCGCTTGTTGGGGCATCAAAAACCGTTATGAACCCATAGCAAAGCTATGGAACCCTAACGGTTCCCGAAGCCCTCCAAACTAGCTATAAACGCAATACAGGAAGCAGAGAGACATTCGCATAACACGGATTCATGTAAAATCGCTGCGCGATAAATAAAAAACCCGCCTCGGAAACGATAGCGGGTTTTTTATTGCGGTTTACATAATCCGAACCGACATTATGCGAACGTCAGCCTAGGGCCAGTAAGCACCAACGGGCGGCGATCAGCC
>CAZZEV010000203.1:0-5638 GCA_964653305.1 uncultured Cellvibrionaceae bacterium
GCCCTCCAGCCCACAAACACTGCAATGGAAAGCACCACTCGTAAGCAGCTTAGCGCTTGAAGGTTTAGAGGAATACGAGCCTCCATCCACTGGCGACGCGCGGTATGTCACTAATCTTGGAATGGCGTTTGTGTACAACGGAAAAATTCGCGGGTGGGTTGCACTAACAGACTATGCCTAAAGGCTTAATTGTTCGAATGTGAATAGGTGAGTATTTAAGCGAGATTATTAAAAAGCGACTTTTAAATTGCGCGTGGCCACTTTGGGTTTCAGCGAAAGAGTCTTAGAAAATTGGCATCACAAGGATGCCAATTCAGTTTCATTTTTGGGCAAACACTCTGCCACTTCTGCTTGCCAATTACACGCAGCCAGTATTTTTTTACAGAGTTCGCTTTCTACCTCTGCCGATATATCAATCAGGCCGATGACATAAAAATCTGGATCAACGTCATCCAAGGTCACATCAAATCTAAACTCACCTTCTTTTGACGCCTTGCCCTCGGCAATCCAATTAAATTCCACTTCAACATCACCAGACACCAGCGTTGCGCACCCTTCAGCACTTAGTGTTACTGAGGGGCTTTTTCTGTCTGCTGAAAAATGAATGAGCTCGCAGTCAGCAACGTAAAATTTACGTGTCAATACAGACTCAAATTCATCTAGCTGTGGTTCTTTAGTCATCATTATTTACCCAAGGATTTTGATAACGCAAAAGCAGCAAGCAGCGTTAATAAACCTGCAATTGAAATGTAATAACCCACAAATGAAAGGCCATAGGTGGTAGCTAACCAGCTCGCAATTGCAGGCGTTAAAGACGCGCCTATAATACCCGCCACGTTAAAACTCAGTGACGCCCCTGTGTAACGCACCTCAGTAGGGAAAATTTCTGCCAGCGCAGTGCCGAGTGAGCCATAGGTCAAACCCATCACCCCAAAGCCGAGCGACAGCGCAATTAACACCCCAAGGCTTGAACCAGAATTTAACATGGGCGCAAACCCCACCCCAAACACCATCACCGCCAAACCAGACATCATTAACATCGCGCGACGGCCAATTTTGTCGGCAATCAACGCAGACACCCAAATGGTAATAATGAACGCAAACACTGCATACAATTGCAGAATTAAAAAATCTTCGCGGGTATAGCCCAATTTACTGGTTCCCCAACCGAGGGAGAACACCGTCGTAATATAAAACACGGCGAAGGCGGCAATCGCCAAAAACGCACCCAAAATAGTAACGCGCATATGTTGCGTCAGCACAGTCACCATCGGGACACGCACGCGTTTTTCGGTTTCAATGGCTTGCTGAAATGCGGGGGTCTCTTCCAAACTCAAACGCACATACAAACCCACAATCACCAACAACGCGCTCGCCACAAACGGAATTCGCCAGCCCCAACTTAAAAAATCCGCATCACTTAAATTGTGCGTTAACAATAGAAAGACACCGGTTGAACAAATAAACCCAATGGGCGCACCGAACTGCGGGAACATACCATACCAAGCACGCTTACCTTCCGGCGCATTCTCAGTGGCCAGCAACACTGCACCGCCCCATTCGCCACCTAAACCAATACCCTGCCCTATGCGACACAAACACAGCAACACAGTTGCAGTAATCCCTATGGATTCATAGGTAGGCAATAAACCAATAACCACCGTGGAAATACCCATGGTCATGAGAGCAGCCACCAAAGTCGCCTTGCGGCCAATACGGTCGCCGTAGTGGCCAAATAATGCAGACCCAATTGGCCGCGCGAAAAAGGCCAAGGCAAAAGTCGCCAGCGATTGTAGAGCAGCAATAGTGGGGTCACCTGCAGGGAAAAATAACTTTGGGAACACCAACACAGCCGCAGTGGCATAAATATAAAAATCAAAAAATTCGATGGTGGTGCCGATTAGGCTGGCGAAAAGTACACGAAATGGGGAGTTCTTGGTTTTTGGTGATTGCATGGGGGTCACTTGGTTATTTTTTTGTCGTTGGGTTATATGAATTTGAGGGGGCATTATATCCCTAGGTTGTGCGTCTAAACGACTGTATAAGCGTGCGGCTAGCATTACTTAAAGCTTTATTCCGAAATTTTCAGCCACTTTTTGCAAAACTTGGCGTTGCAATGTTAATTCTTTCCTGAAAAATTAGAATACAATCGGTTTGAAGCCACCTGTTGGATTTATTAGATCGGAATGCGTATTGCACCTAATGTAGGTTATTTACCATGTGGGATTGATGTAAGAGATCAACTACACAGGGCTATACGCGCCGAATAAAAAAACTTATCTAACAATTCCTAGGTTTCTTAGAGTTAAAGCCCCAAAAAAATTTACTTATGGAGTTACGCCATGACTCGCAAAACTGCTAAAGATTTTCATCCTGAAGTGTTAAAGCTTTTTGATCAATATGTGCATGGCCAATCATCGCGCCGCGACTTTTTAACGAGCGCCGCTAAATATGCGGTAGCCGGCGTTACCGCAGCAGGTTTGTTAGATGCGCTTAGCCCAAGGTTTGCAGAAGCACAACAAGTTAGCCCGAGCGATAAATTCATTAGGATTAGTTACGAAGAATTTCCTTCGCCCAATGGCACCGGAAAAATTCGCGGCTATTTAGTTAAGCCCGCAAAAGCCAAAGGCAAATTGCCCACGGTGTTAGTGGTGCATGAGAACCGTGGTTTAAACCCACATATTGAAGATATTGCACGCCGTTTAGCTAAAGATAATTTTATTGCCTTTGCTCCCGATGCACTCTTTAGCTTGGGCGGCTACCTAGGCGATGAAGAAAAAGCGCGCGAGCTTTTCCCAAAACTCGACCAAAGTAAAATCATTGAGGACTTTGTCACCGCTGCCGATGTACTTAAACATTTACCCGGCGGTAATGGCAAAGTGGGTGTAGTCGGCTTCTGTTATGGTGGAGCTATTTCTAACACATTAGCGACACGCATTCCTGATTTGGGTGGCGCAGTCCCTTTTTATGGCAGACAGCCTGAAGATGCAGATGTTGCCAAAATTAAAGCGCCACTTTTAATTCACTACGCGGGTGTAGATGAACGTGTAAATGCAGGCTGGCCTAAATATGAAGCGGCGCTAAAAGCCAACAGTATTAATTATGAAGCCTTTATTTATCCCGATGTACAACATGGCTTCAACAATGACACTACCCCACGTTACGATGAAAAAGCAGCCAAGCTTGCTTGGCATCGTACGGTAGAGTTTTTCAATAAGAATCTGCGCAATTAATTTAGCCTTTAACTCAACGGTCAGCACCCGATAAATGATTGCAAAAATCGTTGTGAGAGAATTAGATTACAATAATTAATTGCACGTCAATTCCTGAAAAAACGTCTCTTATGAAAGGCATTTATTCATTTTTATTAACCACACATTTATCTATACAACCATGAGCAATAATGCCGAAACCAACGCAGAACACTTACCTAAGACAATCAAGGTGTGGGATCTACCCGTACGTATTTTCCATTGGTCGCTAGTAGTCTTATTTATTACCGCTTACATCACCAACAGTTTGGGTAGTGATTATTTTATTTATCACCTGTGGTCTGGTTATGCACTGATAATTTTAGTGAGCTTTAGAATTGTGTGGGGTTTGGTGGGCACTTATCACGCGCGCTTTAATCACTTTGTGAAAAATCCCGTCGCCACCGCAAAATATGCACTCAGTGTTTTCAAAAGAAAAGATAAACACTATCTAGGCCACAACCCACTGGGTGCCGTCATGGTGGTTGTTTTATTAATCGCCACTTTGGTTCAGGCAATTACCGGGCTCTTTTCCAACGATGAAATTTTTAATGTGGGTCCATTGTATACTTACATTAATGATGAATTAAGTTTGCAACTAACCTCACTACATCGCCAACTTTTCTACTGGATTTTAGGTGCTATCGCCCTTCATATTTTTGCCGTACTTGTTCATGTAATTTTCAAACGCGACAATATTGTTCGCGCCATGTTTACCGGCAAAAAGAGCCTACCCATTGCAGAAGATTCACAGTCTCCATCTGCCGATGTTCAAGTTTCAATCAGCTCATCCAAGATTGGTTTGGCCGTTGTGATTCTTATAGTGCTCATTGCCATTCTCACTGCCGTGATTTTGACCGCACCAGAAGCCGTTACAGAGATGGAATATTAGGTTTATGAGCAAGACTGCTAACCCAAACCTTATAAGCCAGAACCATTCAGTTTAAACAGTGCGCTACCCTGAGGTGTAGAGCGCTACTCCGCCTATTGAATTTCGCCAAATTGAACATATATAGACGGTAGATTGTCGCATGGCAGTCAACCTATAGTTCTTTGAGGAGTTTCTAAAATGCTGCGCATTGGCCTTTTCTTGTTAACCAACCTTGCGGTAATGCTGGTCGCCTATGTAATCATCGGCCTATTAGGCGTAGGTAGCTTTGTCAGCGGTGGGCAACTAAATCTCGGCAGCTTGCTGATTTTCTGCGGCGTATTTGGTTTTACAGGGTCGCTCATTTCTCTGCTGATATCCAAATGGATGGCAAAGAAAACCATGGGCGTGCAACTGATTGAAAACCCACGTAATGGCGATGAACGCTGGCTGTTAGAAACCGTTGCCGATTTATCGCAGCGCGCCGGTATTAAAATGCCCGAAGTCGGCATTTTCCCTGCACAAGAATCCAACGCTTTTGCCACCGGCTGGAATCGTAACGATGCCTTGGTCGCTGTCAGCCTTGGTCTGCTGCAACGCTTTGAACGCGATGAAGCGCGGGCCGTACTCGCCCATGAAATTGGCCACGTCGCCAACGGGGATATGATTACCTTGAGTTTGATTCAGGGCGTGGTGAATACCTTTGTGATGTTCTTCGCCCGCATTGTTGGCTTCGCTATTGATAAGGCACTGTCCGGCAACCGTGAAAGTAACGGCGTCGGCATGGGTTACTACATTGGTACATTTGTGGCAGAAATCCTGTTCGGCATTTTGGCTGCCATGATCGTCGCTGCCTTTTCGCGCTACCGCGAATTCCGCGCCGATGAAGCGGGCGCTAACCTCGCCGACCGCAACGCCATGATCCGCGCATTACAACGCCTACAACAAGAAAGCGGCCAAACGTCAATGCCTTCCAGTATGCAAGCCTTTGGTATCACTGGCGGTATGGGTCGCTTACTAGCGAGCCACCCACCACTTGAAGTTCGCATCCAAGCATTGCGCGCTGGCCACAACAACCCAGAGTCTTTGCGTCAAAGTTTGTCTTAATTACTAAAAAACATCCCCAAATAGAAACTTTTTATGCCAGGAGTTTGGAATGTTAAAGAGTAAATGGCTGCGCGGTTTAGCCCTTGGTTTAGCTGCGGTAACCACCAGCGTTAACGCAGCCGTAGATTTTGCCACCGACGACGAACGCAACAGTATGCAAGTATTTGAAACGGCGCGCCCGAGCGTGGTGTTTGTGACCAACGAACAACTCGCCCGCGACCCACGCTCATGGGACATCATGAGCGTACCCGCAGGTTCAGGCACTGGCTTTGTGTGGAGCGCCGATGGTTACATAGTGACGAACTATCACGTGGTCCAAGGCGCAAATAAGGTGATGATCACCTTGCAAGACCAAAGCTCATGGCCAGCCAAAGTGGTTGGCCTTGCACCCGAGCGCGATCTCGCTGTACTT
>CAZZEV010000204.1:0-5608 GCA_964653305.1 uncultured Cellvibrionaceae bacterium
AATAAGTCACGTACCAAGCGGTCTTTATCGGTGGCAAATAAACCGTGGGGCGCGTCCGCATATTCCAGTAAAGTGGCATGGGGAATTGCCGCAGCGGCTAAACGAGAAGATGCTTCAATAGGAACGGTTAAATCTTCCGTACCATGGATAAATAGCGTAGGGATTTTAAATGCTGCTAAATCCTCACGAAAGTCAGTGCTGGAAAATGAATGCAAACACGCCAAGGTGGGTTTTATTCCCGCTTGCAGCGCAATACCTCTAGCCCATATCAATAACTCATTGCTTACCGCCTGCGATTTTTCTTTAACACCAAAAAAATCTTTGAAAAACCCGGTGAAAAAATGTGCTCTATCCGCACGAATCGAAAAGTCAGTTTTATCAAACTTGGCCTGTGGTGTGCCCGGTGGTTTGCAATCGGAAAGGCAAAATAGAAGAAATAAGAACAGCTTTACTAACCCCTTTGCCAGCATGGCGCGACATGTAGCGCGCTACCTCACCGCCACCCATGGAGAATCCAACTATAGCAGCGCTATTTGCGTCTGAATCATTTGCTGCTGCGTAATCTAATACTGCGGCTAAGTCGTCGGCTAAGGTGTCATAGTCATAACCATTCCAAGGCTGTGAAGACCTACCAAAACCGCGCCGGTCATAAGCAATTACACGGTGGCCTGCATTCGCAAGCTCCAAGGCAACTTCATCCCAGCTGTCGGCAGAAAGTGGCCAGCCGTGAATTAATACCACGAGGCTGCCTTGCCCCCAGTCTTTGAGATAAATTTGGTTGTTATCTGGTGTATTGATGAAGGTCATTGCAGTGTGCTCTGTGATTAATCTTAACTCTGAGCATGACATTCACGGATATTAGTATCCGTGCCTTTGCGTACAGAGTGGCTATGATTTTGTGGCGCAAGCTACGGCAAGGTGGCTGGTTATCTAAACGCGAGCTATGATTAAAGCTAAGGCAACTGCTTGAATAATTCGCTTGGAGCGATTCATGTATAAACCCACTCATTTCTATACGCTTATCGGCTTTCTTGGTGCTGCGTGTGCGGAATGTGCGGGCGCAGCCCAAGACAACCTCTTTGACCTATCGCTTGAGCAACTCGTGCAAATAAAAATCACCAGTGAGAAGCGCGAGCAGCAATGGGATCAGGTTGCGCAAACCGTAGATGTTTACACTGGCCTGCAACTGCGCAATTCCCACATTAACGATATGCGCGGGCTTTCTGAGATTGCTTCAGGTTTTAGTTTTGGTCGGGTTGGAAATGTAGCCAATATTTATTTGCGTGGCATAGGGAGCGATTTACTTAGCATTGCCTCAGACGCCAGTACTGCGGTGTATTTGGATGATGTCTATCTCGCACGCTCTGAAATGACGCTTGCGCATTTTTGGGATGTGGAGCGCATCGAAGTGCTCAAGGGGCCGCAAGGCGCGCTTTATGGACGTAATGCCACAGGCGGTGCGATTAAAGTTGTGCCCAAGCACGCCAACTTTGATTCCCTTGCTGGTTATGCCCAGCTGAATGTTGGCAGCTTTAATGAGCGCCAACTTGAAGCCGCAATCGGTGGCGCTATTTCGGAGACCTTTGCTGCGCGCACCAGTCTGCTTATGATTAAGGATGATGGTTTTACACAAGATCTGAATCCGCAAGGTGCCAATGAGATCGACAATGAAAATGTTGCTGCCGGCAGGCTAGAGTTGCTGTGGAAGCCTAGCGAGCAATTAGAAACGAGTTTTACCGCAGACCATTATCAAAATAAGAATGACGGTTTCTCTATTCGCCCCAATGACAACTACGGTATTGCCCAGCAGCAGGGTGCATCCACAACTGATTTTCATCAAACACGCAATAACATTCCCAGTTACAACGATTACGAAACCGAAGGGCTCAGTTGGCGTTGGAGTTGGAATGCAGAGAGCTGGAACCTACAAACCATTAGCGCCTACCGCACCATAACTACTGACTATCGCTTTAATACTGATGGTACCGAAATTCCGGTTACCGAAAGTAAATTTGAAGTTGAACAAAATCAGCATAGCCATGAACTACGTTTTGCTTCCAATAATATTGGCGCGTGGCAATGGTTGGCGGGCATTAGTTGGCTTAAAGAAACCCCTGTGTTGAGCGTAGGTTTAACGCGCTTCCCGCTTAATACTTCAACCGTAATTTTGGCCGATGCAGAAACAACAGCGTGGGGCAGCTATGGCGAGATCGGCTGGAAATTTCACCCACAATGGAACGCCACATTGCGGTTGAGAAATTCATTTGAACGGCGTGACGATAGCAATAAAATTTTTAGTACCGGTGATTTATTAGGGCTAGATTCCTCCGCCGTTGATGCGCCGCGAAACCTATCGGCACAGCGCAGCTCTTCGTTTCAAAAACTCTCGCCACAATTTATGCTGAGCTTTAGTCCTGCTAGCGTAACTGGAAATAAATTGTGGTTTTTAAATGCGACCGAAGGTTTTAAATCTGGCGGAGCCAATTCACTTTCTACCAGCCCGAGTTTTAAGCCTGAAGAAATTATGAGTTATGAAACGGGCTATAAAAGTTCCAGCGATCAAGGCCAGTGGAGCGTGACTGCATTTCACTATGACTATAAAAATTTGCAAGTGGTTACTTTTGAAAAAGGTTTCACGGCTGTCACCAACGCGGCCACCGCAACTATTGACGGTATAGATGTAAGCGGTGTGTTTAATCTTGGCGATCATGTGCAATACCAAACCGGTATTAGTTATTTAAATGCCCACTATGATCATTTTATTACCTCTGTTGCTGGTGCCGCCAAAGATGTATCTGGCAATAGCATGCCTTACGCGCCCGAGTGGGATATTAATCAGAAACTCAGTTATCAATATCCTCTTCAGCGGGGCAATCTCACTGTGCAATTACTGCATCATTTTCAAGCGAAAACATACTTCAACCAATTCGAAGATGCCGCAGTGTCTTCGCAAAGTCGCAATACTTTTGACGTGATTGCAAACTGGGAAATCAACCACGCTTTGAGTTTAAGCGCAGGCGTTTTTAATCTGACAGATGCCCGCTATTTTCAAAATAGCCTACGTTTCACCACCACATCAATTGCCAGCGCTCCGCAAGGTAATGCACTTGGTTATACGGCACCGGGCAGACGTTGGGCGCTGGGTGCCAAATGGCAGTTTTGATTGAAGAACTTTTTCTTGCGCAGAAAATACGGATAAATGAACATCGCCGCTAAAAAATAGTTACAATCCCCGCAAATATTCCTAATGGCAAAATGAGCGAGAGCGAATAATCGCCAAGGCTCATGTGCATTAATGTTAAATAGTGTTCTTACAAAAAATATGAAAACTCCCCTTATTACCAAAGAAGGCTTAGAAAAACTCAAAGCCGAATTAGATCATCTCTGGCGGGTAGAGCGGCCTGACACTACTCAAAAAGTATCTTGGGCTGCAAGCCTCGGCGATCGCTCTGAGAACGCAGACTATCAATATAATAAGAAACGATTGCGTGAAATTGACCGTAGAGTTCGTTACCTACGCAAATGCATTGAAGATTTAAAAGTGGTTGAATATTCGCCCGTGCAGGAAGGCAAGGTTTTCTTTGGCGCATGGGTAGATATTGAAAATGATGATGGTGAGCAAAAACGATTTCGTATCGTCGGCTACGACGAAATTTTTGATACCAAAGATTACATCTCCATAGATTCCCCCATGGCTCGAGCACTCATTAAAAAAGAAGTGGACGATGAAGCTGTGGTAAGAACCGAAGCCGGCGAGTTTGTTTGGTATGTGACTAAGATTGAGTATCAGAAGTAGGGTTTGATTCGTGGTATGCATTAGTTCCCCCTTTGAAAAAAGGGGGTAGGGGGATTTTAAAAATTATTTACATTTTTTGCTGGCTGCACCTACTGAAATATTTCTTGGTAAAACTCCAACTCCGCTTCAATCGCTTTTTGAATATTCTCTGCCTGCCTAAACCCATGGCCTTCTTCCGCAAAGGTCACATAAGCATTTTTAATTCCTTTTTTAGTTAGCGCCGCAACCATTGCTTCTGCTTGTGTGGGGGGAACTACTTTATCTTTTAAACCCTGCAAGAAAATTACTGGGCAATTTAATTGATTAATATGGTGAATGGGTGAGCGCGCGTGATACACCGCTTTTTCTTTGGGGTATTCGCCCACTAAAGAATCCAAATAGCGTGCTTCAAATTTATGCGTGTCAGTAGCGAGCGCTTCTAAATCGCCAATACCATACAGGCTCGCTCCTGCTTTAAAAATATCGCCAAAGGTGAGGGCGGCGAGTACGGTATAACCGCCAGCGCTACTACCGCGAATCGCGATTTTGTTTTTATCGACCAAGCCGCGTTCGATTAGATAGTTTGCGCCGCTGCAAACGTCAATCACATCAGTAACACCCCAGTTACCTTTTAATCTATCGCGATATTGGCGACCATAACCTGTGCTGCCGCGATAGTTCACATCTAAGACTGCAAAGCCGCGGCTGGTCCAAAATTGAATTTTAAGGTTGAGTGAGGTTTCGGTTGCGCCTGTGGGGCCACCGTGACACATCACAATCAATGGCGGTAATGTGTTTTCTGTAGCGGTAATCAGTTTGCTTTTGGGTGGATAGTAAAAGCCGTGTGCGATTTCATTGTCGCTAGTGGAAAAAGTAATTGCTTGGGGTTGCGCAATATCGTCTTGCGTTAATGTGTTACTGCCCGTGGTGAGCAGCGGCTTAATAACATTTTGATGAAAACTATAGAGCGTATTAGATTTGGTGGCACTGGCTGCAAAAAAATAACCCTGCTCGTTATTGCAGTGAATGCCTGCAATATCTTTAAATTCGCTTGGAATGATATGTAATGTTTTTGAGTGGATATCGATTAAGCCTAGCTGCCATTGGCCGTGCTGGCTAAAGCAACAGAAAATCTCCTGATCATTTAAAAAGCCATAAGTGCTCATGCCAAACACCCACTGTGGGGTGGCGAATTCAGCAGGCATATCGCAGACAATCTCAGTGCCCGAATTGCTATAGCGATAAATATTCCACCAGTTGTTGCGATCTGATACAAAAAACAATTCGCCCGCTGGCGACCATTGCGGTTGAAACACAGATTCAGTTTTGCTTCCAGCAATAAGCTGCGTGCTAATAATCTCGCCTGCTGCATTTAACTCTGCACAGTAACATTCAGTGCCATCCCACGGCATTTGCGGGTGGTTCCAACACAAATAGCTGAGTTTATCGCCTGCAGGATTTATACGTGGGTTACTGTAAAAATCTGCGCCTGAAACTAAAATGCTTACACTGCCATTCAAATCAATCGCGATTATTTCGCTGCGCTCTTCTATATGATTTTCGTGATTTGCTTGTGAGTGATCTTCTCGCACGCAAATTAAACGCTGGCGATGTTCATCCCACGAAAAATCTGCGTAGCGATACTTTTTTTCAGAAGCCAATGGGCCTATTGGTGATAGGGCGGTTAATTCATTGCTGACACGATCAATCACATAGATACGTTGGTCTGCATCCAGCGCACAAAAAAGACGATCAGGGGTAACCAAATAACTTGCACCACCATATTCATGGGCGCGAGTACGAATACTGTGTGGTGCGGGTAAAACATCGCTC
>CAZZEV010000205.1:0-5581 GCA_964653305.1 uncultured Cellvibrionaceae bacterium
ATTCTTGACGGGCAATTACTCGTTTATCTACGCGATGATTTTGCACATATCCCCTTTCCCAATATGTGGGATTTCCCCGGCGGCGTACGCGAAGGCGATGAAACACCTGAGCAATGTGTGTTACGCGAATTAGAAGAAGAGTTTGATATAAAGCTAGAAGAGTCGCGCTTGATTTATAAAAAAATAGGCGTGAACTTTAACAATACTGGAAATTCCTATTTCTTTGTTGCAGAAGGCAAGCGCGAAGAAATTGAAGCAATCATCTTTAGTGAAGAAGGGCAGTATTGGCAGCTAATGGATATTGCAGATTTTTTGGAACATCCATTGGCTATCGCTAGGCTTAAGAGTAGATTGCAAGATTTTCTAAATCATTCAGCCATTTGAGTCGTATCCACAAAATCCCCAACTATGCTTACCGCCTAGGCAATAACATTGAAGGAAAAGCAATGATAAAATCTGTATTAATACTCGGCGGTTACGGCAACTTCGGTAAACGTATTAGTGAATCATTAGCCAAGGAAGCTAATATATGTTTACTTATCGCTGGCCGCAGTTTCGAAAAAGCAAATCAGCTTTGCGATAAGTTGCGCGCTGAAAACTGCCCTGCAGAATTAAAGCCAGTCGCGCTGGATATTTTTAGCGAAGATTTTCCGCAACAATTAAAAACCTTAAATCCATTTTTAGTTATTCACACCAGCGGCCCATTTCAGGGGCAGGATTATCGTGTGCCGCAAGCGTGTATTGACGCGAGTGCGCATTACATTGATTTAGCGGATGATCGCCGGTTTGTATGTGATATTGCCAAGTTGGGCGAGCAAGCCAAAACAAAAAATCTATTCGTGGTAAGCGGTGCGAGTTCGGTACCGGGTTTATCTTCAACGGTGATTGATCATTACGCTAAAGAATTCTCTCGTATTGATTCGATTGATATTGCAATTGCTCCGGGCAATCGCGCTGAACGCGGTGAAGCAACCGTTAAAGCTATTCTCTCTTATACAGGCCATACCATTAAAATATTTGAAAATGGCGAGTGGATTAATAAGTATGGCTGGATGTCACCACGCAAAATTGATTTTGGCAACAAAGTAGGTAAACGCTTATTGGCGAATGTGGACGTTCCCGATTTGGAATTGTTTCCTGCACGCTATGCGCCCGTCACAACCGTAAACTTTCAAGCCGGTTTGGAATTGCCGTTCTTGCATTGGACGATGGTTGGCATGGCGTGGTTGGCGAAAAAAGGAATCGTAAAAAATTGGTCGCCCTTAGTGAAACCGATTGTTGCAACAAGTAACTGGTTTATAAAGTTAGGCTCAGATATTGGCGGCATGATGATTAAACTCAATGGTCTTGATGCAAACGGAACGCCCAAAGAAATTCTTTGGCGTTTAACGGCTGAGCATGGTGTTGGGCCTTATATACCTACGCTCTCTGCCATTATTCTTGCGCAGCAATTAATTGCCGAAAAACCGTTTACTGCTGGAGCAACAGCATGCCTTGGTTTGTATTCGCTGACGGACTTTGATACGCACGCAAAAACCTGGGGAATTTATCACCAGACCTTTACGAATGGTAAAGAGGCGAACGGTATGAGGTAGTCAATGGATAATTATTTAGTCCTAAAATATATCCATATAGTCTGCGCGATTGTATTAGCGGGTACTGGTGCTGGCATCGCATTTTTTATGTTGATGGCAAGCCGCAGCAAAAATATTCCTGTCATTGCACACACCGCACGCGTGGTAGTTTTGGCAGATTGGATTTTTACTACGCCAGCTGTCGTCGGCCAACTTATCACGGGCTTATTATTAATGCAGCGTTTGCAATACAGTTTTAGCGCGCCTTGGTTTATGTGTGTGGCAAGCTTATTTGTATTTATTGGCTGCTGCTGGGTGCCGGTGGTTTTTATTCAATATCGCCTAAATAGATTAGCTAAAAATGCAGAAAAAACTGGTGTTCTGAGCGAAGAATTTTATCGTGCGATGAAATACTGGATTGCACTGGGTATTCCCGCATTTTGTGGAATTTTATTTATGCTCTGGTTAATGATTTTTAAACCCTTGGCGATCATCTGACTATGAAGCTTCCAGTACAACTTGAATTAATTTGCAGGCTAAGCCTAAGTGCATTGTGGCTATTTACGGCGGCAACATCATTTTGGTGGGGGCGCACTATTGGCTATGAAGTTTTGGCGTTACAAAATATTCAGGGTGAATTTTCAGATTGGTGTATTAATGCAGGCAGCTTCTTAGATGCATTAATAGGCTTTTGGTTATTAACCACCTATAGACTCAAATGGTGTTACAGTTTCCAAATAATTCTAATCATAAGTTACAGTATTTTGCTCACTCATATCGCGCCCGCATTTTGGTTACACCCCTTTGGACCGCTCACCAAAAATATTCCCATAGTTGCGCTCTTATATTTACTTTATAAATCTGAAGCTAAGGTTTAACTTGCTTAATAGAATCTGGAAGCAAAAAAGGTTGCGGACATTGATTTTTATTTGCAGTAAACGGAGATTTCAAACAAATCACTTTCCGATTGCCAAGATTCAATTGCTCAATATTTTTCTTGTGATAATGATTGAATAGCCTATCAAATTCACCATTAGCCAATAATCGATTTAACCCTAACTTAAACCTTTCAGCTATTTTTGGAAATTTTTTACTGACATAAAAATAGATAGGGAATTCATAAACAATAAGCAATGAAGGCTCTATTGCCACAAAGGGATAAAGCGGTTTTTTCTGCTCATAGAATGACTCAATTTCATTAACCCCCAAAGGCAAGCAATCAAAACGCCGTAACCCAAGCATGGCAAAAAGATCGCCCTGTGTCTCTAGCAGTTTTATGTGATTAGAATGGTAAATAGCAACATCAGACCAACCTACACCCTGACCTATGGATAACCTTCTGAAGGTTTCAACGTTACTAATTGCTTTAAAATCAACTGCTGCCTGTGAGTTAATCAAACAAATCCTATAGCCTTGCAAGCCTTGCACTATATCAACAGGAATGGGGATAACGTTTGCCCGAGCTATAGGAGTACCTGGCGATGCCCAGTGCACGTTCAAAACTCGACCCTCACTCAACAAATGTGCTTGGCGCTCCGCACTTGGCGCGCTGCCATAGGGCTGCTCTTTAAAATCTCCAAATTCGGGACGAGTTATTTCAAGAATTTGATGAATTAATGCATAGTGATAGGTGTGGTGATCGTCAAAACCTTTGGTCTGATGATATTTAATCACCATGAGTTCGCTGGCAAACAGCTTTGTTGCCGCACTGCAGGGAATCAGCAGTGCAAGCAGTGCAAAAAGCCGAAGAGTTGGTTGAATAGCCATGTTGATTTCCGAAAACTAGAGCGATTACCCTTCTATGTATTTTTACAACACTATAAATATTATTTGAGTATCTACAGATTAGCTAATTACCTCTAATTATGTGGAGAATAGCCCGTTTAGATGAAAATGATTTAAAACGACAAATTATATATCTGAAGTTATAGATTGATGCAGGAACACGATAGCAACTGGATTTCACATTACACAGAATAGATAGCTATGAATCTCGACTTATTTACACAGAGCCAATTTCCGGCACGTGAAGAAATCTGTACAGATGCCCATGTTTTGCGCGGTTTTGCATTGCCATTTGAAACGGATTTGTTGAATGAAATTCCTAAATTAATAAAAGCTTCGCCGTTGCGAACCATGTATACGCCAAGTGGTTTGGCTATGTCTGTCACCACTACTAGTTGCGGCGCCCTAGGTTGGCGAAGTGATGCTTATGGTTATCGCTATTCAAAACGCGATGCGCATTCCCAACAAAATTGGCCTGCCATGCCAGAGAGTTTTTTGCAGTTAGCGCAGCGCGCAGCTAGAGAAGCGGGCTATGAAAATTTTGCGCCTGATTCCTGTTTAATTAACGCTTACAAAGCCGGCGCCAAGATGTCGCTGCATCAAGATAAAAATGAAAAGGATTTTACGCAGCCGATTGTGTCCGTCTCTTTGGGATTGCCAGCAACTTTTTTATTCGGCGGTTTGCAGCGTGCAGATAAAACTATTCGCGTACCACTGCTGCACGGTGATGTGGTGGTGTGGGGTGGACGTGCGCGATTATTTTTTCATGGCGTATTGCCTGTTAAAGCAGGGAAACATCCATTGCTCGGCGAGCAGCGGATTAATCTAACTTTTCGCAAAGCCCTATAGACCTAGCTCAGCGTAGAGCCATTTAAAATTGTCGTTTAAAGCGTATTTTCTAAAGCTTTAAGATGGGGTAGCTGATGTTCAATGAGCAGAATGAAGTTTTCAATAAACTGACTGGCTTCTTGCAGAGAAATGTCCTTGAGTAATAGCTTTTCACCATGGGCCGCCTCTGCGGAAATTTTTGTTGCACCCATAGTGCTCGACAGCCCTTTAAGTGAATGTAATTCGCGCGATGCAGTGTGTAGATCACCATTTGCGATAAATGCTCGAAGCAGAACCCCTTTACTGGCAAGACTATCAATAAATTTTGGAAGCATTCGATTGTATAAATCTTTGTTTCCTCCCATTCTAGATAATGCCGCTTTTACATCTATGCCATTCAATTCATCTTTATTGTTATTTTGATCCAAAAGTTCCTGAGACGACGGTATTTTCTCGTCACTCGGTGCGTTATCTTTGTGTTCACCTTCTATTGATTTCCAACCTGCATGTTTGCGCAACACCTGTATGACATGACCAATATCAAAGGGTTTACCTATATGATCATTCATGCTCGCGTTAATACAAGCTTCGCGATCTGACGCCATAGCATTTGCCGTCATGGCTACAATGGGCAAATCCAATAGGCTGAGTGTGTTGCGAATTTCTTTGGTGGCGGTAAGCCCATCCATAACTGGCATTTGTAAATCCATTAATACAACATCAAATCCCGCTGCATTGAGAAGATTAATGTTGTCAGCCAGAATATTCACAGCTTCCTGGCCATGGTTAGCAACCCGAACCTTAGCGCCTTCTGCTTCTAGCAGTTCAACAGCAATTTGCTGATTGGTTGGATTATCTTCTACTAATAACACGAGCATTTTGTCTAAGCGCTTATCGCTTATTGCCAATGAGCCAACATCAATATTTTTATTGAATACTTCAATTTCGTGCACTGAAAGTGACGGCAATTTAATGCAGAAGTGAAAGCAACTTCCTTTGCCCAATTCACTTTCTAGTGTCAGCGTTCCACCCATTAAAGCAACAAGCCGCTGACTAATAGCTAAGCCGAGCCCAGTGCCACCAAAGCGCCGTGTTGTGGATGCCTCTGCTTGAGTAAAACTGTTGAATATTTTTTCTTGGCTTTCTGGTGCTATGCCAATACCCGTATCGCGAACGCTAAATTTCAGTAGAGGTTGATCTTCACTATCAAACACTTGTGTGACTGAAATGCCAACCGAACCACGTTCGGTAAATTTAATAGCATTCCCACCTAAATTAATGAGTACTTGCTTAAGGCGTAATGCATCACCGAAAAGGTAATGAGGGACACCGTCGCCAATAGAAAGATGTAGTTCTACAGGTTTGGCTGCAAGATTAGTGGCTAAAATGACATT
>CAZZEV010000206.1:0-5574 GCA_964653305.1 uncultured Cellvibrionaceae bacterium
CGCTATTGATACTGGAAATACTGGACACCTCTTGATCGATATCCAAAACCACACTATTTCCTTCATTTATGTGTGGCGTAACCTCAAGGGTGATACCCACATCTTCACGCTGGAAGGTTGTGTAGGGGCTGCCAATAGAACCAGTGCTATTGCCGGAACCAGTTTGTGCGTAGGAGCCCTGTTTAAAGGGGACTTTTTGGCCGACAGAAATTTTGGCTTTGGTGTTATCGGTAGTCAGCAAATTAGGTGTAGACAGAATATTAGTGCCGCTGTCTTCTTGCAGCATTTTCAGTAAGCCCACAAAGCTGGTGCGTTCACCCAAAAAGGCGGTACCGAAAGCTTGGCCATTTACCGCAGCCAAGCCCTTCGCTAGCTCTGCCACACCGGTATCATAGACATCAGAGTCCGAGCTTTTGATTTTAAGCGCACCGGAACCTAGGGTAGCCAAATTGGCTGAGCCATCGTTAGACGTACCAAAGCCGCTCTTAGTATCCGCATACATCCACTGCACGCCCATGTCTTTGTTGGCGTTGTTTTGAATTTCTACAATAATCGCTTCAACCAAAACTTGTGCACGACGAATATCAAGCTGCTCAACCACCGTCATCAAAGAACGCATGTTGTCGCCATCGGCAGTTATTAATACTGAGTTGGTCGCCTCATCGGCCTGCACATTGGTTTGCGCAGCAGAACCTTCGCCCGGTTTAGCGCCTTGATTTTGGCCTTGCGACATGCCGGTTAAGGCCTTGGCAACATCCGCTGCCTTTGCGTATTTAAGGTAAACAACACGGACATTGGAGTTTTTGGTTTGCGGGCGATCCAAACTTTCTACTACGCCTTTAATGCGCTGACGTGACATTTCATCGCCACTGACAATCACAGCGTTAATGCGTTTGTCCGCCACCACAATAGGTGGGGATGTGGTTACACCTCGGTTCGGGTCCGGTTTTTCCAACTGCGTAATCATGGCGACTACATCAACCGCTTGGGCATAGCGCAATTGCACGACATCGGTGGCCAAAACAGCGGCTTTGTCCATTTGCAAAATCAAGTCGTTAATACGAGCGATATTCGCGCGCGTATCGCTGATAATTAATGCATTGCTAGGCTCATAAGCTGACAGGTGCGCGTACTGTGGCACCAAGGGGCGCACTGCAGCCAGCACCTTAGCGGCGCTGATATTATTGAGCTGAATAATTTGGGTGATGTAGCCGTCATCGCGAGATTTAATATTTTGCTCGGTTGGAATAGGCAAGTTGCGCGCTTCGCGGTTAACAATAATCCGGACAACGCCGTCGCTTTCATAAGCGGTAAAACCATGCACATCTAGAACTGCCAAAAATAAATCGTAGAGGTCTTTTTTATTGAGCGGCTTAGTCGCAATAACGCGAATTGGGCCGCGCACTTTTGGGTCAACAATAAACGGCTTACCTGTCACTTCTTGAACAAATTTAGCCACTTCAACGATATCGGTATCCTTGAAGTTAACCGTCCAAGTCTGCTCGGGCACGCCCATTTTCGGCTCTGCCGCCAGAAGATTGCCACCCACACTTAACATGGCAAGCACCAACAGACTCTTAACAAATTTAGCTTTCACCGCACACCCTCTCTACTGGAGCACTACATCAACTGTGATAACACTACCACCGCGCTTGATTTCAAGACTGGCTGAGGTGGTATTGCCCATATTTTTATACACTTCCATAATCTTGGCGGGGTTGGTCAAGGGCATCCCATTAATCGCCGTGACTATGTCATCCGCTTGCAGACCAACGGATTTAAATTTTTCAGCATCGCGCCCGGGGCGAATTTTGTAGCCCACCACTTGCCCATTCTCGCGATGAATAGTCATCGCAACTACATCAGCCAAATTACGGCTCACTTCAGCTAACGCGGGGTCGCCACTTTTTTCTTGAGGCGATTGAACTTCCGGCCCATAAGCAACACCATTACGACCAGAAAGTAAGGCTTGACTGGCAATCGGCTGAGGACTAGAAACTGGACTGGACACCGCCGGCGCATTAGGGTCATTTTGATACAGCCAAAGCGATTCATATTGGCCGTTATTGTTAATAATGACTCTATCAGCCATTACCTTAGAAAGCGTGACATTATTGCCTACCGGCAACGAAGCATTGATCGCGTAAACGTCTTGTTTGTCACCTGAGGCGATTATGGCGCGCGCAGAATTTTCATCGCTACTCTCCATCACCCCCACCAAGGTTAAATTAAGGCGCGTATCTACGGCGTTGCTTTCAATAACTGCTGGCTGATCTTGCTTAGGCGCTTCCACCTTACCAAATAGGCTCAATGATTTTAATTGCGCGATATTCACCGAGCCGTTTCCCGTATCCACGGGGCCAGAGATAGTGGGTATAGCAACTATGGCCGCCGGCACAGCCGGAGCAGGAAACAGCAGCCAAAATAAACGTGCCAGACTGAGGCTTAAGGTCAACACCAAGAGCAAGCGTACAAAAAATTGCCAACTACTTAAGGGCACCTTGGCAAGCACAGCTAAACACCGAGCAAATAACTGCTCCCATTCGGCGCTAGTTTGCGGAATAGCAAAGCGGCTCAGCGATGAACGATTGGCTAACATAAGAAATGGTTAATTCCTTCGCGAATAATCGCATAGAGGGTTCAATGAGCTGCGGAATACCAAGCACTGAACATGTTCGTTATGGTTATAGGGCACGGATTCTACTCTATCCATATTACAAAAGCGAAAGCTTGGCAGGGAAATTACCCTCCCTGTGACAGCATTAAAACAACTTAGTTTTTGCAAAGCTCTTGTATACCAGAAACAGGTTACCGCTTGAATTACACAACCGTTAAACTGCAATCTAAATGACTATAGCTCAGAATAAAAAAACGCGGCATTGCCGCGTTTTTGAAAACAACAGATACACCCGCGAAGCTATTTCTTATCACGCAGTAAATCGCGAATCTCTGTTAACAGAACTTCCTGACTACTAGGCGCTGCGGGTGCAGCTGGCTCTTTGGCTTTAACTTTATTAATCACCTTAATCAGCATAAAAATAGCGAAGGCGATAATTGTAAAGTCGATCATGGTTTGCAGAAACTTACCAATCGAAATAACCACCGCTGGCGCAGCACCTTCGGCCGCCTTAAGAGTGATGACCAAATCACTAAAATCAACGCCGCCAATTAACAAACCAATCGGCGGCATAATGACATCAGCCACGATAGACGTTACGATTTTACCAAACGCAGCACCGATAATAATACCTACCGCCAAATCCACGACATTCCCTTTTACAGCAAAATCTCTAAACTCTTTGAAAATACTCATGGCAATCCCCTGTTTATGAAAATCAGAACATAATATATAGGTATATTACTGCAGTTTTTATACCTGAATTCACCTGCCAAACCAAGTAGCCCCAGTGCACATTTCTGAAATTCACTAGCGATTTGGCAAGTCTATACCCAAGGATTCCCACAAAGTATCCACTCGCTCTTTAACCGCCGCATCCATTTCAATAGGCAGCCCCCATTCGCGATTGGTCTCACCTGGCCATTTATTGGTGGCATCAAAACCAATTTTGGAACCCAAACCCGACACAGGCGAGGCAAAATCCAAGTAGTCGATAGGCGTATTTTCAATCATTACTGTATCGCGCGCTGGATCCATACGCGTCGTCATTGCCCAAATGACATCATTCCAATCACGCGCATTGATATCATCGTCGGTAACTATGACAAACTTGGTATACATAAACTGCCGCAAGAAACTCCACACACCCATCATCACACGCTTGGCATGACCGGGGTATTGTTTCTTCATAGTCACTACCGCCATGCGATAAGAGCAGCCTTCAGGCGGCAAATAAAAATCCACAATTTCGGGAAATTGTTTTTGTAAAATCGGCACGAAAACTTCGTTGAGCGCCACACCTAAGATTGCAGGCTCATCGGGCGGACGGCCGGTGTAAGTACTGTGATAAATAGGATCTTTGCGATGCGTGATGCGTTCAACAGTGAACACCGGAAAATTATCGACTTCGTTGTAATACCCTGTGTGATCACCAAACGGACCTTCGGGCGCCATATCATTGGGCGCGATAAAACCTTCCAAAATAAATTCGGCGGAAGCAGGCACTTGCAAATCATTGCCGATACATTTAATCACTTCAGTTTTATCGCCGCGCAACAAACCTGCAAAACCGTATTCAGACAAAGTATCCGGCACCGGTGTTACAGCACCTAAAATTGTTGCCGGGTCTGCACCCAGCGCAACGGCAACCGGGAAGTTTTGCCCCGGATTTTGAATTTGAAATTCGCGAAAATCTAAAGCCCCGCCGCGATGCGAAAGCCAGCGCATTATCAATCGGTTTTTACCGATTTTTTGCATGCGATAGATGCCGAGATTTTGCCGTTCTTTGTGCGGCCCACGTGTAACCACTAATGGCCAAGTGACTAAGGGGCCAGCATCACCCGGCCAGCAAGTTTGAATCGGTAACTTATCCAAATCTACCGCATCGCCTTCAAGCACAAACTCTTGACTCGGCGCTTTGCTTAAGACTTTGGGCTGCATATTTAAGACTTGTTTAAATATGGGCAATTTATCCCACGCATCTTTAAAACCTTTGGGTGGCTCCGGCTCCTTTAAAAATGCGAGCAATTTACCTACTTCACGCAAAGCAGAAACGGATTCTTGCCCCATGCCCAAGGCTACACGCTCAGGTGTACCAAATAAATTTCCGAGTACAGGAATTGAATAACCTTTAGGATTTTCAAACAATAACGCTGGGCCACCTGCGCGCAATGTGCGGTCGCAGATTTCAGTCATTTCGAGATGGGGATCAATTTCTTGCGTGATGCGTTTTAATTGGCCGCGCTCTTCCAGCAGCGCAATAAAATCGCGGAGATCTTTATATTTCATTTACAAAAATCCTTAATCTATCAAAACAAAAACGCCTTCCGCCAAAAGAAATGGCGGAAGGCGTTTTTCGAATTCCGCCTGAACAGCGCTTATTATTTGCGCTTCATTGACATGAAGAATTCGTCGTTGGTTTTAAAGTCTTTTAACTTGTCGATCAAGAATTCAGTTGCGGCAACATCTTCCATATCGTTCAACAAACGACGCAGAATCCATGCGCGTTGCATTTCATCTTCTTTCATCAACAACTCTTCGCGACGAGTACCTGAGCGACGCACATTGATTGCTGGGTAAATACGTTTTTCAGCAATTTTACGATCCAAGTGCAATTCCAGATTACCTGTACCTTTAAATTCTTCGTAAATAACTTCGTCCATTTTGGAACCCGTATCTACCAATGCGGTGGCGATAATACTCAAGCTGCCGCCTTCTTCAATATTACGCGCAGCACCAAAGAAACGCTTGGGGCGCTCAAGAGCATGAGCATCCACACCACCGGTTAATACTTTGCCTGAAGATGGAATTACGGTGTTGTAAGCGCGTGCTAAACGCGTTACTGAGTCGAGCAGAATGATTACGTCTTTTTTATGCTCCACTAAACGCTTGGCGCGCTCAATTACCATATCGGCAACTTGTACGTGGCGTGAAGGCGGTTCATCAAAGGTTGAAGC
>CAZZEV010000207.1:0-2617 GCA_964653305.1 uncultured Cellvibrionaceae bacterium
TTTTTCCAACCCATTGCCCTGTATGCGGCTCGCCCGTGGCAACTCTTCCCGGTGAGGCAGTGGCACGTTGCGATGGTGGATTAATTTGCGCAGCCCAGCGTAAAGAAGCCATCAAGCATTATGTGTCGCGCAAGGCTATGAATGTAGAAGGTTTGGGCGATAAGTTGGTCGAACAATTGGTTGATCTGAATATGATTAATACCATTGCCGATATTTATTCGTTAAGCCGTGAGCAACTTGCGAACCTAGAGCGTATGGGTGAAAAATCCGCCGATAATATTTTGGCTGCACTTGAAACCAGTAAAAAAACGACGCTCGCAAAATTTATCTATGCGTTGGGTATTCGCGAAGTGGGCGAGTCAACTGCACGTAATTTTGCAAAGCACTTCGGTGCTTTTGAAGCCTTTGCTGCTGCCGATGAATTAAATCTTCAGCAAGTCACCGACGTAGGCCCTGTAGTTGCGCATTTCGCTTATGAGTTTTTCCAACAAGAAAATAATCGCCAAGCAATTGAGCAGTTAAAAGCTGCAGGCATTCACTGGCCGGATGAAGTCGCCACTGCAACTGATGCACCTTTGTTAGGTTTAACCTATGTATTAACCGGCTCCCTTGAGATTTTTAGCCGCGATGATGCTAAAGCACATTTATTAGCTTTAGGTGCAAAAGTATCTGGCAGCGTTTCAGCCAAAACAGATTATGTGGTTGCAGGCCCAGGTGCAGGCTCAAAATTGCAGAAGGCAGAAGAGCTGGGTATTAAAGTGTTAACCGAGGAAGATCTATTAGCTTTGTTAAAACAGCATGGGCAGTTGCCAGAATGAAATCATTAGTTCTGTTGTGTCTCATCTCTTGTCTTGGTTTTTTGAGCGGTTGCGCAACAACACCGCCCTCAAATCCGAATAACATTTGTGACATCTTTGAAGACAAGCCTGATTGGTACAAAGCAGCAAAAAAATCTGAAAATAAGTGGGGTTCCACTGTGCCCGTCATGATGTCTATCATGTATCAAGAGTCTCAGTTTGTGCAGAAAGCGCGGCCAGCACGCACCAAGATATTATGGATTTTTCCTGGCCCGCGCCCCAGCAGTGCTTACGGTTTTGCACAAGTGAAGTCCGATACCTGGGATGATTATCAACGCGATGAAGGTGGCATGTGGGCGCGTCGCGATAATTTTAAAGATGCGGTAGATTTCATCGGTTGGTATAACTACCAAAGTGAAAAACGCAGCAAAATTAAACGGAACGATGCCAACAATCTTTACCTTGCTTACCATGAAGGTCACGGCGGTTTTAATAAGAAAACCTACAACAGTAAAGCATGGCTGAAATCTACCGCGCAAAAAGTAGCAACGCGCGCGGCAGATTACACGAAACAATTGCGTCAGTGCGAAGATGATTTAGACAGTAGCCACTGGTGGTGGCCGTTTTAGTTCTTTGGAGCCACTTTTAATTCTTTGGAGTTGCTTTTTTATTTGGGGTTGCTATGGATCAAGAATCGATTGTGTATGGTTGCATAAAAGATATTCCTGCGATGGCAAATTACGCTGAGCGTTTGCGTATTAACCGCGAAGCCATGCTCAGTTTGCCAACGGCAGATCAGTGGCCGTTTTTATGTCAGGAAATGTTTTCTATTCCTGAGATCGCCGTGCTCAACAACAATTATCAAACTGAAGTCTTGCACTTTGGCGCGTCCTACAAAGCGGTCGAATATGAGTGGGATCAATGGATCGCCCAATTTGAGCAATTGCTCAGCAGAATGTATTGGGTATCCGCCACTGTACATTTAGAAACTGAATTATCAGGCACGCATACTTTTACATGGGAGGCCGGCGGCAATTGTCATGTGCCAGGTTCCGGTGAATTTAATGTGAAGTGCGAATGGAGCCATGAAGGCGCTTTGAGTATTTAAAGTTGAAGAAAGATTCTCGTTCCCAAGCTCTAGCTTGGGAATGCATAGAAATTAAATGTGGTAATACATATGTCAAACAATCTAATCGCCCCAGATTTCCGCTTCCGTCGTTTACGCAGAACAACTGCGTTGCGCTCGTTAGTACGCGAAACCCATTTGCATATGACAGATTTTATCCTGCCTATTTTTGTGGAAGAGGGCATCACTGAGCCGCTGGCAATTAAAACCATGCCGGATGTTTACCGTTACCCTGAAACACAATTAGCAGATGTTGTAACTCGGGCATGGAACAAAGGTATTCGTGCTGTACTTCTATTTGGTGTATCAACGCATAAAGATGAAGTGGGTTCCGATACTTGGTCGCAAGACGGTTTACTAGCACGCATGATTCGCATCGCAAAAAATGCGCAGCCAGAAATGTTGGTGATTAGCGACAATTGTTTTTGTGAATACACAACTCATGGTCACTGTGGTGTTGTTTGTGATCACGATGTGGACAACGATCAAACTTTACTTAATTTGCAGAAACAAGTTGTGCTTGCTGCGCAAGCGGGTGTGGATATGATTGCGCCATCCGGAATGATGGATGGCATGATCGCTGCAATTCGCCAAGCCTTAGACGATGCTGGGTTTAGCCATATTCCAGTTATGTCTTACTCCACAAAATTTGCCTCGGCTTTTTATGGGCCATTCCGCGATGCTGTCGATGTGC
>CAZZEV010000207.1:2627-5561 GCA_964653305.1 uncultured Cellvibrionaceae bacterium
ATAGCACCTTTAAAGGAACTCGCAATACCTATCAAATGGATTTTGCCAACGCTCGTGAAGCACTCGCAGAATCTCTGCAAGATGAAGCTGAAGGTGCGGATATTTTAATGGTAAAACCTGGCACAGCTTACTTAGATATTCTCGCGCAGATTCGCGCAAATTCTTCGCGCCCATTAGCGGTTTATCATGTAAGCGGTGAATACGCCATGATTAAAGCAGGTGCCGCAGCGGGTGTGATTGATGAGCAAGCGATTGTGTTGGAAACCATGGTCGCGTTTAAACGCGCGGGTGCGGATTTGATAATCACTTATTATGCGGAAAAGTTGGCGGATTGGATTTAACTTCATTCATGAGATGACATGTAGGTTGGGGTAAGCTTGCGCACCCCAACATGACCATCCACGAATACAAGACATAAAATTCGACAAAGTCGTTTTGATTATCGCAAGCATACATCAATGTTATGTTTGGCATCGTACCTCAGAGCCAACCTACAACAGCAATTAATACCGTACCGATTTTGAGTGTAATAAATACCTAATGTTCTTCAGTGATTCCCGTCAGCATTTCTTTAACCCGCTCACCGGTAAATACCGTGAGTTGGTTGCCCAGTGTTTGAGTCTTTTGTATCAGCGTCTTTATACCGATCTGCGCGATTATGGGAATGCCATGAATCGTGAGCAGCTTATGGATATTATTAAAGAGGCGATTGCTCGTGCGCCGATCTTGGATGCGGATAAAGACGAAGAAGAATTTAATGCGCAGGGCGAACTCATTGAAACCCAAGAAGGACGTTTTAAAACTCAGCGTGATTTGGCGAGTTTTATTATTAACCGCCTATTGGAAAATGGCTGGCTAGAAAAGCAAGTAGATGAAACCACATTGCAAAGTACCTATGGTTTTAGTCGCATGGGGCGTTTGTTTACCCAGCCATTTGCAGATAATCAATCCAATCATTTTCGTACGCGCAACCGCAATACTCGCAACACGCGTAATAGTTTGCAGGCGTTTTATGAGCAGGGCGAAATTCACGACTTGCTGGATGCTTACGAATATTCTGAGCGTATTATCAGTGATTTCACCGATGTGATTGCCGAGCTAGAAGAGCGCAAGCGTCAATTGGTGCGTGAAGTTGAATCGCGCCAATTAATTCAGCAGGCGAGCGATGAGTTTTTTGATTTTATGGAAACGGTATTTAAACCGGATTTGGAAGTGCGTTTATCTGCTGATAGCGTAGAAAAATACCGCGATCAAATTTCAGACATTATCACCAAAATTCGCCGCAAGCGTAAATACGGGCAGGGCGATGCTGAAACGGCTGCAAAAGATTGGCGCGCAGTAATGGAAATACGTTTGCGTAAAGCGTTGCCGCAACGAGTAGTTCAAGGGGTTTCATTGCTAGATACGCTATTGCAGGCGATAGAATCACGTTTAAAAAATGCCTGCGAGATTATGTTGCCCGCATTGCGTCGTGCGCTCAATACGTTTACTCAACGTGCCGATATTATCATTCGCCAACTCAGTTACATTAATAGCCGCAGCCAAGATGATCTAATGGATGTATATCGGTCATTAGCGCAGCTTCCGCAAGAACAACAAGACACTTTATTTCAGCAGCAAGGCGAAACTCTTGCGGGTATGCAATTAGGTTTTGTAGACCCTGCGCAAATTCAATTGCGCGCTGCGCGCCAACAACAAGTAGTTCGCTCTGCGGTAGATGGCGATAAAGCTTTGGATGTAGAAGCACAAAAAGAAATATTTATTCAGCAAGCGCTAGACCAAGCGTTTATTCTGCAAGGCAGCGAAATTCGTGATTATGTACAGAAGGCGCTTAGTACCTACGGCAGTGTTAAAAGTAGCCAGCTGAATGCTGCCAATATGAAAGAATTGCTAAACCTCGCCCATGCCATTGAAGTGGGTGCAGCGGATAATTTGTCCTCGCGGTTTCGCTTTGCCATAGAACAACAACAAGAGTGGCTACACGCCGCACCGCAAATTCAAGATGATCATTATTTCAAGCAACGCGATCAATTTGTGATTTCGTTGATCGATAGTGGAAAATAGTATGAGCAATATTTTTAGTGCTGATTTGGAAGAACAGCTTCATAAGCACAATCTCACGTTTGAAGATTGGCGCGAACTGATTCAACGTTTGTTGGATTACGGTGTTTTATGTCGCGATGATTCTCAAGTTGAAGCCGAGCTGTATGACCGCTTTGTGCGCATTCACGACGTGGTTAATGATTATTTGGCCTTGATGGGCGTGCGGTTTCAGCACGATACACAATTTAATTTTGTGCGTATTCTGCCGCCCGGTGCACGCTTGCCGGGTATGGATGATGAAACTGATGAACCGTTTAATGGCGGTTTCCGCAGCCGGTTAAATCAACATGAGGTTGCACTAATCTTAGTATTGCGCGCTGAATACGATAAAGCGCTGCGTGAAGGTGTTATTGATGAACATGGTTGCGCAACGCTCTCGCTAGAGGCTATTTCGCTAGCCATGAAGAGTTTATTGCGCCGGAATTTGCCTGAGAATATTGGCGAGCGTCGCCAAGCCTTTAAGCGTTTACGCCAATTGCGCCTGATTAATTATTTTGCAGAAGCAGATGTGGATTCTGGCGAGAGTTGGATAAAGATTCGCCCGCTGATTATCCATTTGGTGAGCAACGAATGGCTGAACCAAATTCGCACCCATCTCGCTGATAACTTACTTTTGGTTGAAGATGAGCCTGAGCAAGAAGATGACGTAGTTAAACCTACTAAAAAAACATCGCCGCATCTCACTAAATCGATATTTGATACTGAAGCCTAATATGTTCCTAAAAAAGTTTATTTACATCAACTGGGGCAATGTTCCCAATACCGAATTTGAATTCGGCCCGATTAATTTATTTTCGGGCGGTAATGGTTCGGGTAAAACTACGGCTGCGG
>CAZZEV010000208.1:0-2977 GCA_964653305.1 uncultured Cellvibrionaceae bacterium
GCATCTCCACCTTCGTTACACCCCAAAAACTCTTTGATCCTCTTACACTTATTTTGGGGTTATGTCCGGCATTGAATAACTATCCTCATTATTAAAGAAGTGCGTGAGCGCGCATAACCACACCATTCGCATCATGAAGATAGATGACTACATTGACGGCCTGCATATTTGCTATAAAAAATGAAGTAGAATAAATTTGAACAGCAGCTTTGGGCGCAAAGTGCCCACTCACACAAATATTGTCGAAATTTCAGCTAAAGATTTTTAGTTTAGACACCTTCGGCCATAACCGGACGGTCATTGAAATATTATGAATGCCATTTTCACTCTAAAGCGGACGCTCAAAGACTAAATATCGCATCTAATTAAATATATTTTTTCAATACCTTACCGGTCGATACCTATCGCAATACAACTTGCATGACAAACGACGATATTTTTTGAGCTATTGTTCCACATCATGAAACCTGCTTGCGCAGAACTTTGTTTAAGCGCTTTTCCAGCCGCCACAATAATCGCCATTCCAAACAACGCAACACCTGCACCTGCACCTAGCCAATCGTAGAGTGACAAGGTTATGCCGTCCACAACACGTAACCATACCAATGCAGTTGCAACGTAAACACCTCCGTAAGCAGCGTAAACGCGACCACTCGCCGCAGGATGTAATGTCAGTAACCATACAAATATCGCGAGGCTTGCCGCAGCGGGTAGTAATAGCCAAATTGATCCGCCCTTGCGTAACCATAGATAAGGCAGAAAGCAGCCAATAATTTCAGCCAAGGCGGTCGCGATAAATAACAGTGTTGTTTTGAGCATTTAAATTTCCAAATTATTTGTTGTGATCGTTATAGAGGACATCAACGATGGTGCAATCAGGCGCTTTCGTACCAGGGCAACAGCATTTGCAGTTCGTGGCCATGACCAATAGTGAGTCTTTTATACGCTGAAGCTCTTCAAGCTTTTGGTTCACTGTTGCGAGATTGTTTTCCACGAGTTGAAGCGCCTCTCCACAAGATCGCTCGGTATTTTCAGAGAGGCTTAATAATTCTCTTGTATTATCCAGCGTAAAACCGAGGCCACGAGCCTTTAAAATAAAGCCCAACCGCTTCTCATGTTTTTTCGTGTAAAGCCGATGACCACCATTCGTGCGTGACGGCTCTGGAAGTAAACCCAGTTTTTCGTAATACCGAATGGTTTCGATATGACATCCAGTCTCGCGTGATAACTCTCCAATTCCCGCCATTTTCTTTTCCTTTAAAAAGTGCTTGTATCTGTAGTTACTACAGATTTTATCCTAATCACTTCTGCAAACCTAATCTGGGAGTTTTTATGAAAAAGCCTACATCGTTGTGGTTAAGCATCGCTGCAATTGTTGCGTGTATTGGATGCTGTAGCGTCCCGTTATATGCGTTATTCGTCGGATCTGCCAGTCTCGCCGTTCTGTTAAACGAGACTGCGGCTGAGATTTTGAAATGCGCTTTACCGTTTGTGGTACTCGGTGTTGGCTATTGGGCTTATCAGCGGCATCAAGCCCGGAAGAGTTGCTGCCCATCGTCAAAATCAGAGTGTGGTACTCAACAATGTGCAACTGGGCCCGATAATATTCCGTAGTTTGGCTTAAGCCGTGACGGTTAATGATCTGTGAAGCACCGTCACACCGCTACAATAGCGCATCACCAAAAACCTTGCTTATTCGAAAAAACATATATACTATTTTTCGAATATTAACGGTTCCTCATTGGTGATGATCATGAAAAAGCGCGTTCTGTTCCTCTGTACCGGTAATTCCGCTCGCTCCCAAATGGCCGAGGCACTTCTTCGCCACCAGGCTGGGGACAAATATGACGTATTCAGCGCTGGCACTCAGCCTGAACAAATTGATCAGAGAGCTATCAAGGCGTTGCAGGATTTCGGGGTCTCTACCGATTCGCTTATTTCTAAACACTTTTCGCAGTTCGAAGGTCAGGCCTTCGATTTTGTCATAACCCTGTGCGATAAAGCCTCCCAGGAATGCGGCAACTTTGCTAATGCTGGCGAACGTTTGGCGTGGAATTTTGAAGATCCTAAATCTCGCCGCATCCATACCCCTTTTGAAACCACCCTAAAAGAAATCAACGAACGTCTCAAAATGTTCTTGTTGATACAGTCCAAAGGTGAAGCCAAACCATGATCGATCCTTTGCAGTTTTACAAAGACCTGGCCGATGAAACTCGCCTGAAAAGTTTGTTGTTGATTCAACGTGAAGGTGAACTCTGCGTCTGTGAATTGATGGCGGCGCTGAATGAAGTGCAGCCGAAGATTTCACGGCATTTAGCCTTGTTGCGCAATAACAAAGTGGTATTGGATCGTCGCCAAGGGCAATGGATTTACTACCGTATGAACCCGGATCTACCCGATTGGGCCAAGACAGTATTAGAGAAAACGCTTGAATCGAATACGGATTACATCTCACCGAATGTGAAAAAGCTTTGTTCTATGGGTTGAACCCCGGAGCGCCCATGAAATTATTGTTTCTCTGCACGCATAATGCGTGCCGCAGCATTCTTTCAGAAGCGATTACTCGAAAGATTGCCAGTGATCGTTTAGAGGTTGCGAGCGCTGGAAGCCACCCCGCCGGGCGAGTTCACCCGCTGACATTACAACACCTTCAACAACGCAATTATTCAACAGAAGGACTTACCAGTCAGTCGTGGGATGATTTAAAAGATTTCGCACCCGACATTGTGATAACCGTATGCGATAGCGCTGCCGGTGAAACGTGTCCATTGTGGTTTGGTGATGCCGTAAAAGTTCATTGGGGTTTACCTGATCCCACTAGCCAGGAAAATGCAGCTCAGGTTGATGCGCTTTTTGAGCAAGTGATACATCGGATTGAACGCCGTATTCAGGCACTTATGAAAATAAAATTTGAACAATTATCGCGCGAGCAATTGAAGAATGAGCTTACTACTTTGGGAGAGTTACTTTGAATAGC
>CAZZEV010000208.1:2987-5535 GCA_964653305.1 uncultured Cellvibrionaceae bacterium
CGGACAGCACTTTACCCAATATCGTTGAAGATCTCTTCCATATACCAACTCAACAGTCCGTAACAGAAAGTACGCATAAACCACGCATTTTGTTGCTCTATGGTTCCACCCGGCAACGTTCATTCAGTCGCTTGATGGTGCAAGAAGCCGAACGCTTATTGCAACGCATGGGTGCTGAAACAAAAATATTCAATCCGTCTGGCTTGCCGTTGCCAGATGATGCAGAAGTCTCTCATCCCAAAGTACAAGAGCTTCGCGATTTAGTGCAATGGTCTGAAGGTCAAGTGTGGTGTTCACCCGAACGGCACGGTGCAATGAGCGGCGTGTTCAAAGCACAAATAGACTGGATTCCTTTAAGCCTTGGTGCTGTTCGACCAAGCCAGGGTAAAACGCTCGCGGTGATGCAAGTCTGTGGTGGTTCGCAATCTTTTAATGCAGTTAATCAAATGCGTGTACTCGGACGATGGATGCGTATGTTCACAATCCCCAATCAATCCTCGGTCGCAAAAGCATTTCAGGAATTTGATGAGAATGATCGGATGAAACCATCATCCTATTACGAGCGTTTGGTTGATGTGATGGAAGAGCTGATGAAGTTCACGCTCTTACTACGCGACCGCAGCGACTACCTTGTGGATCGTTATTCAGAGCGCGTTGAATCCGCTGAAGAACTCAGCAAGCGCGTTAATCAAGCTACTATTTAATTAACGAATTTTTAGCGAAACGATTATGGGATTGTTTGAACGTTATTTATCACTATGGGTTGCACTGGCCATCGCCGCAGGCGTAATTCTTGGAAATGTGTTTCCCGTATTATTTGCACAGATTGCGGTTTTGGAATTTGCGCACGTCAATTTTGTCATGGCGGTTTTAATTTGGATCATGATTTACCCCATGATGGTAAAAATTGATTTTGGTGCACTCAAAAATATTGGCCAACGTCCGCAAGGATTATTGTTAACACTGGTGGTGAATTGGTTAATAAAGCCTTTCACTATGGCAGGATTGGGTTGGTTATTTTTTAAAATAATTTTTGCAGAGTGGATTGATCCAAAAACCGCGCAAGAATATATCGCGGGAATGATTTTACTCGGTGTTGCACCCTGTACGGCGATGGTATTTGTATGGAGCCAACTGACGAAAGGCGATGCCAATTACACACTGGTGCAAGTATCCATCAATGACATTATTATGATTTTTGCTTTTGCACCTATCGCTGCATTTCTACTAGGCGTTACCGATATTCAAGTCCCCTGGCAAACACTTATCGCTTCAGTTGTGCTCTATGTTGTACTGCCATTGGTTGCCGGTGTAATAACGCGGTATAGTTTGGAAAAAAATAAGAACACCAATAGCACAGCACAAATTCAACACTTTATGACTAAGTGTAAGCCTTGGTCAGTCGTAGGATTATTGGCAACCGTTGTGTTGTTATTTGGTTTTCAAGCTAACACGATTTTCACGCAACCACTTGCGATAGTGTTTATTGCTATTCCATTACTCATTCAACCTTTTGGTGTATTCGCAATTACGTTTATTGCAGCCAAAGCCATCAAATTACCCTACAACATTGCCGCACCCGCTTGCATGGTTGGTGCGTCTAACTTTTTTGAATTGGCTGTAGCCGTGGCTATTTCATTATTTGGTTTACATTCTGGTGCAGCGCTCGCCACCGTTGTGGGTGTTTTGGTAGAAGTGCCGGTGATGTTGGCGCTGGTCGCTTTTTGCAATCGCACACAACATTGGTTCGATCAACATTAATTTTTTACTCTTCAAATCTCTAAGGAAATTCCATGTCGTTAGTTCATCCATTTTCTGTCATGACCCTTGGTGATGGTGCGGGCAATATTCTTTTTACTCCATGTCCCGGAACCAAAGAAGTTGGGCTGCAAGTATCGCTAGAGCAATTGGCAGCAGCAGGTGCATGCGCGATTTTAACCTTGATGCCTAAAGAAGAAATGCAACGCAATGCTGTTGTGGATATGCCGGAATTATGTGCGCAACTCGGTGTGCAATGGTTTCATTTACCGATTGAAGACGATCATGCACCCGAGCAGGAATTTATTACCGCATGGGGCGTAGCAGGTGAAAAAGTTCATGCATTATTGGCGTCAGGCAAAAGTATTGCAATTCATTGCAAGGGCGGTTCTGGTCGTACCGGTTTGGTTGCAGCACAAATTTTAGTAGAGCGCGGTGTGCCACTGGATGAAGTGATTGAACGCGTGCGCGCGGTTCGCCCTGGTGCGTTGCAAATACCTGCGCATCAAATCTATATCCAACAAGTTGCACAACACATTGTTGCTAACGCTTAATAGATAATTAAGGAGTCAGGCATGAAAAAAATTAAGATCGGTATTAATGGCTTTGGTCGTATTGGGCGTTTAGCCTTGCGCGCATCCTGGCATTGGCCAGAGTTTGAATTTGTGCAAATCAATGATCCAGCGGCAGATGCTGCGACTTACGCGCACTTATTAAAATTCGATTCCGTGCAAGGCATTTGGCCAGAAGACGTTTGCGCTGATGCTGAACACATTATTATTAATGGCAA
>CAZZEV010000209.1:0-5529 GCA_964653305.1 uncultured Cellvibrionaceae bacterium
CAACTGATTTGATAACCGCATCGCCTTGCGACCAAATGGAGGAAATTCCGTAGGGTGAGTTCATATGAGCCTCTGTTACACGCTGTTAACGATTAAGTGAAAATTCAATGGGTAATTCATACCAAAAATCTATTGCTTCGTTGCCACGCTTGGCCGGAACAAAACGCCAGCCTTTTACGGCTTTTTGCGCGGCGTCATCCAAACGGGTGTAGCCGCTGGATGTTTTTAGGCGCATGTCGCCCAAGCTTCCATCGGCTTTAACCAACACTTCCAACACCACCACACCAGTTTCTTTTAAGCGGCGTGATTGGGTCGGGTAAACGGGCGCGGGGTTGTTGAACTGGCTCGCATCGGCCTGCGGCGGAACAACGGGCGCAGCGCTAGGTTCAGCTGTCTTAGTAGGTTGTTCAACAATCTTTTCCTGCGGTGGATTTTGTTGTTCTACCTGAGGCGCGCGCTCAGAGGCCGGCGCTTTGGGGAGCGGGATTTTAGGTGTTTCAGGCTTCGGTAAAGGTTTTTGTTCAACGGGCGGCGGTGGAGCTTGTTCGATGACAGGCTCTCTGCTGATGATGACGCCTTTAATAGCGGGAGGCTCTATAACAAGCGGGCGCTCAGGCGTGTTGGTGATGGCGGCCAAAATGGCGGCATGTGCCAATACAACAAAAGCAACGGTAGTGTGAAGAGCGTATTTGGATTTCATTGAGAGCATAGGGCTGAATACATATATCTCAAATGATAATGTTTATCATTACTGAGTGCAATCAATTTTTATCTCAGCCACGTTTCATGGTTTGTGCTACTTAGCTTTTGGCGTTAACAGGTGCCTGAATATACAAGTCTACAAGCGGTTAAAAGAGCTTGGCATTGCCGTGACTTATGCCCAATCCTGACCAATACTTTGTGCACCGCACGCGAGTGTGCTTTTTAAAAACTTAGGTGCTGGGCACTTATTATCTTCAACTAGAGGGCATTCACATGAACGAAGCAGATAAAGCAAAGGCAATCGCCGCCTTAAATCTCATTATGGAAACTGAGCTGGCGGGTGTGGTGAAGTACACCCATTATTCGTTGATGGTGTTCGGTTATAACCGTATTCCGATTGTTTCGTGGCTGAAAGGCAACGCCGATGAAAGTTTGGCTCATGCGCACAGGGCAGGTGAGTTGCTCACACTCTTGGGGGGGCATCCCTCGCTTAAAATTGGTTCGCTTTTGGAAACAGAAAAACACGATATTGGCGATATTTTGCGTGAGAGTCTAGCGCACGAGAAAACTGCAATTACCGCCTACTACGACTTACTGAAAATCGCGCAGGATAAATCTATCTTATTGGAAGAATACGCGCGCGAGATGATTGTGCAGGAAGAATTACACTTGGATGAAGTGGATAAAATGCTGCGTCGTCCCGGTGAAATTGCAGCATTTCAATCGTAATTATTCGCGCCAATGTTGATTAATCCAATCGCACGGGCGCACAAAACGTTTGATATATCGCCAGCGAGCTTTGAGCGGAATAGTGCTAGCAAATGCGTTGGCGACATGTTGTTGTGCGCTTTGAAACGGAAGTAAGTCCTCGTCCCAGCGCCCCAGAATAATATCACTGGGGTTGGGGCCACCGGGGAAGGTAACCACTTTAGCGTTGCGCGGTAATTTTGCGCTGACAAAATAACGCAGCGGAAAAATAGGTAGGCAGTGTAAACGGAAATGCCGCGTCCAACTCTCTGGCCAAAATTTTATACCACCCGTGACAGCTGACGTAATGTAGTGCTGTTCAAAGCGATATTTGTCGGCAATTGCCTGCGACGATTTTCTAAAGTCTTCAAGAATGTGACTATTTTTTCCAACCGGAAATCTGAATACCGATGTTTGCCCCATACCCGAAAAAGGCTTTGCCCAATTGCGAGCGAGAATCACATCATCGGGTGAGCCGTAACTAAAATAATCATCAATATTGTTGATAATAACGGAATCTAAATCCACGAATAAAACAGGGCCGCTAAGCCCGCCTAATTCAGCGCCCCAGAGCGCAACTTTTGGCCATTTGCCAATAGTGCGTTCAGGGTGTTCACACCCTAGCTTTGGTAGCGTACGGCTTTCTACTTCTGCCCGTAAGCCATCAGTATCATCGGTAAAGCACACCAGCCTAAAGTCGCCGGTAATATTGCGCCGTGCCATCGCGTAAAGTCGATTAACGTATTCTGGTCCGAATTTTTTTCCCCACTTCATACAGATAATAATTTTTTGTGAATTCATAGTACGCTCAAAAAAAGTGCGAAAGTTAAAAGGTGTGATGAATCAATACTTGGTCAGCAATCGAATGACGCGTGAAATCAATCCGCGCTTGCTGTACTGCCAGCAGAGTTGAAGTATTGTCCACTGAATGTTGTTTAAAAATTGTTGACGGTAAGCGGATTTTTGCTGGTCAATGTCCTTAGGTTTTACCTGCTTTAAATCGCGCATAACAACGTAGTGGGTTCTAGCACAGTAGTGGCTAAAGGCTAAACGGGCTTGTGCAGAGAGGCTGGGATATTTTTTTAGCCATACCGCTAACACACCCTCGCATCCGAGTGCTGCATCCTCAATTTTCTGTTCACTAAGCGTATTCAGAATGCTGCCTGCGCGGCGGCGATAGGCAACCCATACGCTGGGTTGGTAATAATAGGTTCGTGCGCGCACGGCTAAACGCGGCGTAGTCACCATATCTTCCATGGTGCGGCCAACGGGAAATCGTAAGTCATCACCCCACAGAGTGCGCTTCGCGATTTTTGACCATACATGCAGCTCGCCTTTTTTGTACAAGCCGTAGAATAAATCTTCGCCATTGCTCAGTAAGCGATGTGAGATTCCCACAAAAGATGCGCGATGATTTTCGCCGCGCAATCGGTGTTTCGGTTTTTGGTTTTCGCGCAAGACACGAAAATCACACAACACTAAATCGGGTGAGTGTTGTTCTACAATAGTGCTGAGCTGTTGAATTGCACTTGGCTCTAGTACATCATCGGAATCAAAAAACCAAATGTAAGTGCCTTGTGCAGCATCTAACATGGAGTTTCGCGCGGCGCTCAATCCTTGATTTTTTTCGTGTTGCATTAGGGTGAGCTTAATGTGCGATTGCGAAGCAAAAGTGTTCAATATGGCATTCGAATTATCCGTGGAGCAGTCATCCAACACGATAATTTCTATCGTGGAATCTACTTGGGAGCAGACGGATTCAAGGCATGCAACCAAATAAGCTTCAACGTTATAAACGGGAATAAGTATGCTTAACCAATAGCCAGAGTTCATATGCACACTTAATAAAACAATGATTCGCGGTACACAGCTTCAGGTAGCCGAATAATCGATAAAAACAGATTTTCATAATGCTTAACCATGCGCTCTAAACTCAATTGCTGCACCGCACGCTGGCGCGCGTTTCTAGCGAGTTCATTGGTGAAATAGCTATCAACCAGTGCAATGTGTAAAGCATTGGCGAGCGACTCTGGCGAGTTCGGTGTAACCAATAAACCATCTTTGTTGTGTTGAATCATTTCTTGTACGCCGACCACTTCTGAGCCTATCACCACGCAGCCAGCAGCCATGCCCTCGCACAGCGTTAAAGGCATGCCTTCGTAGTGTGTTGTTAGTGCGCAAACTCTATTTTGTTGTAAAAGCTCGGGAACATTGTTGCAAAAGCCTAAGAACTTAACCTGATCTTTTAATTTAAGTTCTTTCACCAATTTTTTTGCACGCTTCATGTGTTTCTTGCTACCTGCACCGGCAAGATAAAGCGGAGCAAATACATTTCTTTCGCGCAATAAAGCAACTGCCTTAATCAATGTGAGGTGATCTTTTTGTTTAGCAAAACGCGCAGCCATGACAATACCTGCTTCACGTTCTTGCAGGGGGGTGCAGTCGGTTTGTGTGTAAGGTGTTAAGTCAATTCCGTTGTTGATGGTTAGCGTTTTTTCGGCGGGAAATTTTAATCGCAATAATTCTTGGCGTACGCCTTCAGAACAGCCCACAATTTTATCGGTGTATTTTGCAAGCCAGCGTGCCTGCATTAATCGCCAAGGTGTGTAGCGTTCGCGCGAGTTGTGTTCAACATGAATGAGGTGCGGCACACCCGCAATAAGACCGGCGTATCGGCCCCACAAATGCTCGCTAAAACCGTGGCAGACAATAATGTCGGGCTTGTGCTCCCGACAGATTTTCGCCAACGCAAAAATGGTGGCGATATTCGACCAGCTGGTAACAGTTTCAACCGGAAGCCCAAAATCGCGCAGCTGTTGGATTTTTGCATCGTGCTTTGATTTTTTTCGACGCAAGACCAATAAGCTTTCGAAATCCGTACTATCCAAGCTTGCCTTTACAAGCTCTATGGCCACAGATGTTGAGCCAGAGAAGCCCCCAGTAACAAAATGAATGACTTTTAATGAGCTCATAAACAGGGGCTCTTGTTGGGTAATTGGCTGGATGGGCGAGGGTACTCAGTAGCGCCACACAGATTCACTGGCTATTTGACCGCAGCTTGATGTTAGATTTATGACAGCCCTTACCTTTACCTCTCTCTCCCTTATTTCACACCTCTGAGTAATCCCATCCGTCTTGCGAGCCCCTTTGAATAGCTTGACAGCATTTTTGCGAACATTGATAATAATGAGAATTAGTAGCATTTGATATATTTTGCTTTAGGTCAATTTTAGTCATTTGAGAAAGCAATAGGCTTGATTCCCGAAACAGAAGCCAATCGGTTCGATTGTCATCGCAAGCGCAAGAATCAAATTTATTGCTTAACAACATTAATTTTGGAGGCTAACCTCATGAAAAATATTCGTTTTTTGGCTCTGGTATCAGCATTTTTAGCCAGTGGTTACGCGCAAGCACATGCTGATATGGAATGTACCGATAAACCCAAAGCTGAGTGGCTGCATGTGTTGGATATGCAAAAGAAGATCGTGAATGAGCATGGCTTCGCCATCAAAAAATTCCAAGAAGCGGGTTCTTGCTATGAAATCTATGGCTGGGGCAAAAGCAAAGACGGCAAAAAATTCGAAGAGATTGAGGTTTACTTCAATCCAGTCACCGGCGAAATCGTTAAAAAGAAATTTAGAGACTAATACAACGAGAGGCTAGAAAGCCCCTAGAGATGTTGAGCAATTGATTGGCTCTGCACTTAAGTACGAAACACACACATTTATATACTAGGTATGTACGCATGAAAAACCAGAGTAAAAAGACGTTTGTAAGTGTTCCAGTGATGGCTAAAAGTAGCCTTGCTGTTGGTATTGCAACCGCTATGTTAATGCCGCTTGGTGCTTTTGCAGAAGAGGCCAAAACCTCTACTAAGGAAGAGCCTAAAAAAGTACTTGAGACCGTAAAAGTGCAAGCAACGGCACTTGAGGCAAACCCTAATGCTCAGGCTGGCGTTCCTTATAAAGCTCAATTCTCTGGTGATGATCGTCACACACGTCCTCTCGCTGAAACGCCGCAAAACATTACAGTCTTAACCAAAGCGCAAATTGAAGAATCGGGCTACACCGATTTAGGCGC
>CAZZEV010000210.1:0-5519 GCA_964653305.1 uncultured Cellvibrionaceae bacterium
AAGTAAATGAGGAAACTAGTCGTAAGCTTTAAGCTTGCGATTCACCATGCGCGAATTTGAACTTATCCAACAATTTTTTCAGCGCGAGCAAGCTGACCTTTTGCTAGAAGAAAAGGCGCAAGCGAGTGTGGTCTTGGGGATTGGCGATGATTGCGCGCTCTTACAAGTTCCTGCAAATAAGCAACTAGCGGTTTCTGTTGATACGCTAGTTGCGGATGTTCACTTTCCTGCTGATGCCAAACCTGAAGATATCGCCGAACGCGCACTGAGAACCAATCTAAGTGATTTGGCGGCAATGGGTGCAGAGCCATTGTGGTTTACGCTTGCCTTAACTCTGCCTAAAAACTCTGGATACACGAGCGAAGAATGGCTGCGCAGTTTTAGTCGCGGTTTATTCCGCACTGCGAATCACTATGAAATTGTGTTGGTGGGTGGCGATACAACCTCTGGCCCTTTAAGTATTACCATTCAAATTATGGGTGCGGTTGAATCGCACCAAGCTTTACGGCGCGATGGCGCTAGCATTGGAGATTTTGTCTGCGTTACTAATTATTTGGGTGATGGCGCAGCTGCTTTGGCAGTTATTCAAAACCGTTTAGACGTTAATGACGAGCACCAGCAGTATTTGCGCGAGCGTTTTTATCGCCCCACACCGCGCTTGATAGAGTCTAATTTGTTGCGCGGTATTGCCAGCGCAGCGCTCGATATTTCTGATTGTTTGGTGGCCGATTTAAATCACATTTGCGAAGCCAGCGATTTAGGTGCGGTGATCGATGTAGAAAACTTACCGCTATCGCCGGCTCTAATCGCAATCAATGATTTGCAGCAAGCGCGTATTTGGGCGTTAAGCGGTGGCGACGATTACGAATTATGTTTTACAGTGTCGCCCGAAAAAATGCCTGAACTTGCCATGTTAATTGCCGAAGGAAAAATTCACGCAAGTGTAGTGGGTGAAATTGTTGCCGGTAGCGGCGTGCACTGTGAATTAGAAGGCGAGCCATTTGAATTAGCCGTGCAGGGTTACCAGCATTTTTAATGATTTGGTTTTTATTTGATATTGTTTTTAAGCCTTTAGGCACTTGTTATGACGACATCTAAAAATATTAATACGCCCAGCTTTAAACAGCTTCTGACCAATATCGATCATTTTTTTGCGTTTGGTTTTGGCAGTGGTTTAGCGCCTAAAGCGCCGGGGACTTTTGGTACCTTGGCTGCTGTACCTATTTATTGGTTGATTCAAGATTTGTCTTGGCCGATTTATGCAACATGGTTAATCGTAACCTTTGCGTTGGGTGTTTACTGGTGCGATCGTTCTTCCAAACAATTGGGCGTACATGATCACGGTGGAATTGTTTGGGATGAATTTGTCGGCTACTGGATCACCATGTTTCTAGCGCCTGCAGGATGGCTTTGGATGCTGCTCGGTTTTGTGCTGTTTCGTTTCTTCGACATTATTAAACCTTGGCCTATTGGTTGGTTAGACCGCAAAGTCGGCGGCGGCTTTGGGATTATGATTGACGATGTATTGGCGGGAATTTACGCGCTAATTGTATTGCAGGCCTGCGTTTATTTTTATCCCTATTGAGGTCATTCAGTGGCAATTCGCTTTATAGAATCCTGCAAATTACCAACACCCTTTGGTATGTTTGTGATGCACGGTTTTGAAGATGACAAAACCGAAAAAGAGCATGTGGTGCTGACCATGGGTGATATTCATGGTGATGAGCCGCTGCTCGCGCGTATTCACTCAGAGTGCCTAACCGGTGATGCCCTGTTCAGTTTGCGCTGTGATTGCGGCCCGCAATTGCAAGCGGCTATGCATAAAGTCGGTGTGGTGGGGCGCGGTGTAATTTTTTACCTGCGTCAAGAAGGGCGGGGCATAGGTTTGGTCAATAAGATTCGCGCTTACTCCTTGCAAGATTGCGGTGCGGATACGGTTGAAGCGAATGAGCAATTAGGTTTTGGTGCAGATATGCGCGATTACAGCATCCTGAAACCTATGCTGGAACATTTGAATATCAAAGCGCTTAAGTTGCTCACCAATAATCCGCGCAAAGTGAAAGCGCTGCAGGATATGGGGATTAATGTAGTGGAGCGCATGCCGCATCAAACTGGCCGGAATCCGCACAATGCAAAATATTTGGAAACAAAAGCGGGTAAACTCGGGCATTTGTTTAATGCTGCTGATGAAGAATAATTTTTAAAGAGAATATTATGACAACACGTATTGCAATCGCTGGCGCTGCTGGCCGCATGGGTAAGGCATTAATTGATGCAACCACTAGAAATACTGAAACCAATTTAACGGGCGCTATTGTTCGCTCAACGTCTACCTTGGTAGGTGTCGATGCCGGTGAATTTGGCGGTGTTGGTAAATTAGATGTCAAAATTGTTGGCGATATTGCACAAGCAATCGACCACTTTGATGTGTTAATTGATTTCAGTTCCCCCTCTGCAACTTTAGAAAACGTAAAAATTTGTGCTGCGCATAACAAACCTATCGTTGTCGGTACTACGGGTTTTACCGATGCAGAAAAAGTGGAATTACTTTCGTATCAATCCCAAATCCCTTTACTACTTTCTGCCAACTTTTCAACTGGCGTAAATTTGTGTTTTAAATTGCTGGATATTGCGGCGCGCGTTTTGGGCGATGAATACGATGTAGAAGTTTACGAGGCGCATCATCGTCACAAAGTCGATTCTCCGTCTGGTACCGCTGTGCGAATGGGCGAAGTGTTGGCAAGCGCCTTAGATCGCGACTTAAAGCAAGTTGCTGTTTATGGTCGCGAAGGCCAAATCGGCGCACGCCCACGCGAGACTATTGGTTTCGCAACTGTACGTGGCGGTGATGTAGTGGGCGATCACACGGTAATGTTTATGGCCGATGGCGAGCGTGTAGAGATCACGCACAAAGCTTCGAGTCGTTTAGCTTTCGCCAATGGCGCGGTGCGGGCCGCAGTTTGGTTGCAACAACAAAAGACGGGCTTGTTTGATATGCAAGACGTTTTGGGTTTGCGTTAATCGATTTTCATTAATAGGAATTTTTATGGCCGGTTCCAGCTTATTACTGCTTCTTGATGACATAGCCGCTGTTTTGGATGACGTTGCGGTTATGACCAAGGTTGCCGCTAAAAAAACGGCGGGCGTGTTGGGAGATGATCTTGCATTAAATGCCGAGCAAGTTGCCGGTGTGCGTGCCGAGCGTGAATTGCCGGTGGTGTGGGCGGTCGCTAAAGGTTCCTTTATCAATAAAGCGATTTTAGTTCCGGCTGCACTATTGATTAGCGCGTTTGTACCTTGGTTGATTACACCGCTGTTGATGATTGGTGGTGCCTATCTTTGTTACGAGGGTGTAGAAAAGCTTGCGCATAAATTTCTGCATAGTGACGAGGAGGAAAAAGCCGAGCACGATGCGCTAGAAGCTGCTTTGCATAATCCTCATGTGGATATGGTGGAGTTCGAGAAAGAAAAAATCAAAGGCGCGATTCGCACTGACTTTGTGTTATCTGCGGAAATTATCGTCATCACCTTGGGGGCAATTGCGGCGGCGAGCTTTAAAACGCAGGTGATTACCGTCATCGCCGTAGCGTTACTTATGACTGTGGGTGTTTATGGTTTTGTTGCGCTCATCGTGAAGCTGGATGACATGGGCTTGCACTTGCTACGTAAGCAAGGGCAGGGGGCATGGTTATCTGTGCAGCACGCGTTTGGTAGAGTGTTGCTTCTTACTGCTCCTAAACTGATGAGGTTTTTGTCGGTAGTGGGCACCGCAGCGATGTTTTTGGTGGGCGGTGGCATTCTCGCCCACGGTATTCCGTTTATGCATGACCTCGAGCATAGCGTTCAGTATCATTACGGAAGCCTTGCAGCTGGTGTTGGTGGTTCCTTGGCAAATATGATTTTGGGGATTATTGCAGGGGCAATTGTTCTTTTGGTAGTCAATGGAATAAGTAAGGTGTTTTCTAAAAAATAAGTGCTTTATTTAGAAGGTATCAGAATTAGAGATGGTGGTTAGTGCGCAATCCCTGAATGGACAATTAATACCGTTAAAAAGGGATTTTCCAATGGACACTTTAGCCCCAACCCCGTACAATTCGCGGTTAATTGCGCTCGGCACTGCCGCGCTTGGTTGAGGTAAATATTGGCTCCTACGCATTTGTAGTGATAGCCCACAAACAAATTGTACAGAAGCGAGATGGAATTCAGTTTCATCTCGCTTTTTTACAACCTGCAGCCAAGCAAACTCACTTTAGCCCTGTAACTCAACTCGATTTTCGCGCCTTTGCCTGTGCGACTGTCTTTTTGAGCCTGAAGAAAGTGAATTTTGTTGAATTGCGCACCAGTTTTAGCTTTAAAACCACTGCCAAACCCAGGAGGTTTACTTGAATACTCGGGACTCTCAACCCGCTCTCACGAAGAGACTAGCACTACTCGTACTTGCAGACGGTAGCGTTTTTCGCGGCACTTCTATTGGTGCAGAAGGCTTATCCGTAGGTGAGGTGGTGTTTAATACCGCCATGACGGGTTATCAGGAAATCCTTACCGACCCTTCCTATGCACAACAGATCGTCACTCTTACTTATCCCCATATCGGCAACACCGGCACTACCAGTGAAGATGCAGAATGTGACCGCATTTGGGCGTCCGGCCTAGTGATTCGCGATTTGCCCTTAATTGCCAGCAACTTCCGCAACGAGCAAGACCTTTCCAGCTATCTGAAAGAGCGTAATGTTGTCGGCATCGCCGATATCGATACTCGCCGATTAACTCGTATTCTCCGTGATAAAGGCGCCCAAAACGGCGCTATCATCGCGGGCGACATAGACGAAGATAAAGCTCTCGCCGCCGCCAAAGCCTTTGGTGGTTTAAAAGGTTTGGATCTCGCTAAAGAAGTTACCACTGCCAAATCATACGTATGGAACGAAAGCAGCTGGCAATTGGGCGAAGGTCATAAATTATTGACCGGCGCCAAAAAATTCAAAGTTGTTGCCTACGATTACGGCGTGAAGCGCAACATTCTGCGCATGCTTGCTGACCGCGATTGCGATTTGATTGTAGTGCCTGCGAAAACCACCGCTGCTGAAGTCTTAGCGATGAATCCCGATGGTATTTTCCTATCGAATGGCCCCGGCGATCCAGAGCCATGCACCTACGCCATCGAAGCCATTAGGTCATTTCTTGAAACCGATATTCCGGTGTTTGGTATTTGCTTGGGTCACCAGCTCTTGGCCTTGGCCTCTGGTGCTAAGACTCTCAAGATGAAGTTTGGCCACCACGGCGGCAACCATCCGGTACAAGATTTGAACAGCAAGCGTGTGATGATTACCGCGCAAAACCACGGGTTCGCGGTAGAAGAGTCGAGCTTGCCGGCTAACTTGGTAGCGACTCATAAATCACTGTTTGATGGTTCATTGCAAGGTATTCACCGCACCGACAAGCCCGCGTTCAGCTTCCAGGGTCACCCCGAAGCGAGCCCCGGCCCACACGATGCCGATACTTTGTTCGATCACTTTATTGAA
>CAZZEV010000211.1:0-5508 GCA_964653305.1 uncultured Cellvibrionaceae bacterium
CCAGTTGGCACAAATCTACATTTTCCTCAACGTAACAGTTTATTAGATAGCGCCAACTATATAACCCACAGATTTTAAAGCCAAGTAATTCGTAGTTTTGCTGTATAACTCCAAAAATTGGCGCATTTTTACTCATAGAAATATCAAATTAATCAAAACCTTAAATAATTCTCTCAGTTAATTTTGGAGTTATGCAGTAGGCACGACCCCAATTAATTGCTTTTTCTTAAAGTCATGGTTAAAATCACAATACTGGCTATCCAAACAGGATGTTATTATGGACGATGTTCGTATTCCTCTACCCACTTCACCCACTAAATTTTTAGATCAATTCCGTACGTTTATTCGTATTGATGGAAAAAGCTATTCCACTGAGAACACCTATACCTATTGGATTAAACAATTCATTTTATTCCACAACAAAGCGCACCCTCAGGATATGGGTAAGGACGAAATTGCTGCCTACCTGACCCATCTTTCCGCTGCACGCGATGCATCAGCGAACACACAAAAACTCGCATTGAATGCTCTTATGTTTTTATACAATCGTTTTTTGCAAAAGCCTATTGATACGCTTGAGTTCAAATATGCTAAAAAAGCAATGCGCACACCTACAGTATTTACCCACGATGAAGCCTTAAGCATTATTAACAATATGGTGATGCCCTATAAGCTTATGGCGCAGCTTATGTATGGCGGCGGTTTGCGCGTAAATGAAGTGTTGCGTTTGCGTGTTAAAGATGTAGATTTTTCGATGGGCTATATTGTTATTCGCGATGGGAAAGGCTTTAAAGATCGTACAACTTTGTTGCCTAAAAGTATTGTCCCCGACTTACGAGAGCAGGTTAAAATCGTTGAGAATTTATTATCCTTTGATAAGGTATCGGGTGTTGGTGGTGTTTACATGCCGAATCTTTTAGAGAAAAAATACCCATCTGCAGGGCACTCATTGGGTTGGCAGTTTTTATTTCCTAGCTCAGAACTTAGCAAAGACCCTCGCAACGATACTATTCGTAGGCACCATGTTTACGCCACCACAATTCAGTCCCATGTCAAACAAGCCATAAAAAAATCACATATTCACAAACACGCCAGCTGCCACACTTTTCGCCATTCCTTCGCGACTCGTTTACTGCAGGCCAAATACGATTTAAAGCAGATTCAGACGTTGATGGGGCATACCGATATACGCACAACGGAAATATATCTACATGTGTTGGATGAATTGGGGGATAAGGTTAAGAGCCCTATCGATTAGTAAGTCTTATTGCGGAATTAAATTTTCTAGACCCTGCACCCGTAAATAGCTATGAATTTTTTCTTTATCCTGTTTGCTAGCAACATAAGGCCATTCACGCTTTGCTTCTGGCAAACCGGTAATGAAATTATTCAGTGTGTTGGCAGTAAAATTTGAAACAAAATAAGGATTCAACACGGGGTCAGTAAATACTTTTTCAGGAGCAATTACCTTAAAACCTTTTTCGTTTAAAGCATCTATAACACCAATAATACAGTAGGCCGCCAAGTCATTCTCGTTCAATAGTAAAACCTGACGAGGGCTTCTGCCTAAGGTTAAAAAGGCTCTGGCTTCGTAAGCCAAGACTTTATCCATAATCATGCTGACGTAAGCTTTTTCCAAGGCGCGAATATCGACCGTGCGACCACTTTCAATTCGGATTTGGTAGAGCTTATTCATATATTCATCGTGAACCTGCGTGGTTACATAAATAGGAAGATAATTGTGTTCTGCTAAATAGCGCTTTAACTGCCCTAGGAGCTCAGAGTCACCGCCACCATCTAGGTAGGGGTAGGTAATGTGTTGGTGATAATTCACATAGGGCTCTAAAGCTGCATTTGATTTCATTATATCAATGGGATAGCCATAGCTTTTTGCGCGATGTAGCAGCGAATAATTATGCCCAGCGTTAACAATTAACTGGCCGGTCTCGTCGTAATACATCATGCGATCGAGTGTATTCGCCGTTAATTTTTTGGTCTTAATTAAAAAGAGTGCCTGCTTTACATCGGCCCTTGCCATGCTGTTAATGAGCATTTTAGTGCGCGCTGTTCCATCCAAGCTAGTCGAGTGCGCAAGCGTATCATCAAATGCCAAGACAATTTCTCGTGCGTGAGCACAAGAAAAAAGCTGAATTACTATTAACAAAAGTGCACTTAAGTATTTCATTCGCATAAATTTGACCCAGTTGAATCAGCACTTCTATTTTAGCGAGGTTTTTGCATTTTGGTCTTCGGCTTTCTTAGCAAAGTCATCCGCCTTTTTTACATAGTAATCATGCAAAATGGTCCATGATTTTTTCTTAATGCCCTTATCGGAAATCAAACCCTTGCGATTCCAAAAATCTTGGATGTTTGGAAGTGGGCGGCGCGGCGATCGGAAGTCTTTTAAAATCCACGGGGATAATCCACGAATAAAGCTCATGTTATCGATCATGATTAAATTATTGGTGTAAACATCTGCTTGATATTCTTCAGTCCAGCGCTGTGCTTTATCGCCATGAAAGCCCTGCAAGGCATCGGCACCAAACTCACTCATAATAACTGGCTTGCGGTAGCGCGATACCCATTTTAAATTGGCGCAACTACCGGGTGTCGCCGCATACCAACCGCAATAGCTGTTTACACCAATAACATCCACAATTGCAGATAAGGGGTCATCAATAGATTTTGCACCCTTGTCATCGCTTTGCGTATCCAATGCAGCGGTGATTAAACGAGTTGTATCGAGTTCACGTGCTTTCTCGGCCAATTGCCCAATAAACTTCAAACGCGCAGGAGAATTTGGGGTCTCATTGGCCATTGACCACATAACAATAGACGCTCGATTTTTATCACGCGCAATCATTTCTTCTAATTGGTTTTCTGCTTTTGCATAAACGGCAGGATTGTTAAACAGCACCGTCCAATATACGGGAATTTCAGACCACACCATTAACCCTATTTGATCGGCCATGCGCACCATATTTTCGCTGTGAGGGTAATGCGCTAAACGTACAAAATTACAACCTAATTCTTTCGCCCACGTGAGCAATTGTCGTGCATCTTCTTCGCTCCACGCACGGCCATGGTGTAAGGGTGATTCTTCATGAATGCTGATACCACGCAAAAAAACAGATTTTCCATTCAATAAGATATTTTCACCTTGTACCGCTATAGTTCTAAAACCAATTTTGTCGCGAACAACATCCTGCTGGTATTGGATGTCTACAGCATAGAGCTTTGGCGACTCAGGGCTCCACAAGAGTGGTTTCGCGGCAATTTCAAATTTAGCTTCACCGTTTTTATTCACATTTAATTTCTGAACAATATTCAGCTCAGGAATTCTTACTTCTAGATGTTGAGCATCAATATTTTCTTTTCTATTTGTTTCAACTTTTACCCATCCCTCAATAACACCTTCTTCCGTTTTGCTGAGCTGCACGAAGTAATCTTTGATATGTGCTTTAGGGTATTGCAACACTTTTACCGAGCGGGTAATGCCGCCGTAGTTCCACCAATCGGTATTCACCGTCGGAATCTGGTCGCGCTCGCGATGATTATCCACCTTAACCACCAACGAATTTAATCCGGGTTTTACATCATTTGTAATATCAAATTGAAAAGGCGTAAAACCACCTTCATGGGTATCAATTTTTTTACCGTTTAAATAAACAGTCGCGTGATAATTTACCGCGCCAAAATGAATAGCGTAGTTCAAGTCAACTTTTTTACCGATATCAAAATCACGGTGGTACCAAACCGTACCTTCATATAAAAATAATTTTTCATCTTGGGTATTCCAGTCTCCCGGCACATTCAATTTTGGCGAGCGAGCAAAATCGTATTCCACTAAATCACTGGGGTTGGCAGGCTTGGCATTTTTAAAATAGCCTTTGTCAGATTCTTCATAGCGGTGGTTGTAATAACCATTTTCATAGGGGTCTACAATCGTATCCCAACGGCCATCCAAGATAATTGCAATGCGGGAATCTGGGTTTTGCATGGCAATATCGGCGTGCGCAATATTAATCAAACACGCCGCTAAGCAACCGATGAGGGCACCGTATATTCGCAGTGACATAGAGATTCCTTTACTATTATTTGGCATTGAAAAGAGTAAGTATTATAGGCAACTGAGCGCTGGAACAAACTTATTATTGCTATGTTCACGTAAAACAAAAAGCCGCACATCTTTCAATGTGCGGCTTTTTGCGAACTTAAGCAAGTCAGCGGGTTTTTAACCCGTATTGCGCATGCCCGCCGCTATCCCCGCCATAGTCACTTTCAAGGCGCGCTCTAGGTCTGAACTAATGGTTTCACTGCTGCGGTAGCGTTTCAACAATTCAGCTTGTAAGTAGTTGAGCGGGTCAACATAGGGCTTACGCACTTCTAGCGATTGACGCAACAGCGGTTCATCTTTCAACAGAATATCTTGCTTCTTCAACGCATTGATCAGCATTTCCAAGGCCTTGAGGTCATCGCGCAATTGCTTGCCAAGACCATGATATTCCGCAGGTACTAATTGTTGTTCGTAATAAGTGCAAATGGGGCCATCGGCTTTACCGATTACCATCTCCAGCAAATCGAGGAAGCTGGAGAAGAATGGCCAGTTAGCAACCATGTCTTCCAAGGTTTTGGGTTCGTGCTGCAAGGCATACTCAAGTGCCTGACGCGCGCCCAACCAAGCAGGCAAGTTCAAGCGTACTTGCGTCCACGCGAACACCCACGGAATGGCGCGCAAGCTTTCTACGCCGCCGGTAGATTTACGTTTTGCAGGGCGACTGCCCAGTGCCAACAAACTCAATTCTTGCTCAGGCGTGAGGCTGCGGAAGTAAGGTACAAAATGTTCATGACCGCGAACTACGCTGCGATAGGCTTCCAAACTCGAGGCACCCATGCGCTCAATTAGGTCACGCCATTCTGGTAATGGTGCAGCATGGGGCGAAATTGTGGCGCGCAGGGTTGCTGCAACATAAGACGACAAGCTGCTGAAGGCAACGCGCGGTAAACCGAATTTGTAGCGAATCATTTCGCCCTGTTCAGTCACGCGGATGCGACCATGAATTGAACCCGGTGGTTGCGATGCCATTGCTTTTTCTACCGGGCCACCGCCACGGCCAACGGTACCGCCACGGCCGTGGAACAGTACCAGTGACACTTCGTATTTGTCCGCCAAGGCAACCAATTTTTCTTGCGCCTTATATTGCGCCCAAGTTGCCGAAAACTTACCGGCATCTTTCGCCGAATCGGAATAACCGATCATGATGGTTTGATCTTTAGCGCTGTACTTCTGATACCAATCGAGGCTCCACAGGCGATCCATCACAATGGGCGCGCGGTCGAGGTCATCAAGGGTTTCAAACAGCGGAACAATTGGCATATCCCAGGTCATGCCGCACTCTTTCAACAAGAGCGCAACCGCGAGCACGTCCGATGGTTGCTGCGCCATGGAAATGACATAGTGCGAGAGAATTTCGCGTGGTTCAGCCGCAATCACACGACAAGTGGCCA
>CAZZEV010000212.1:0-5497 GCA_964653305.1 uncultured Cellvibrionaceae bacterium
ACCCCCACCATACCCACACCCCCCATTTTTCTATTTGGGTCCCCTGGCTAGGCATGCACTATGTTCTGCTCAGTCGAATTTTTCCGTTAGTATCAACAGCCTGTTACGGAAAATGTACATGTCAAAGCTGTTGCAACTTTTGAGCGTTATCGTGTTTTTACAGTCATGCGGCGGCGGCGGCGGCGGCGGCGGACCTGCTGGCGGAGCGCCGGTTGCGGGTAACTTCAATGGTGTAGCTGTCGATGGATACCTCTATCAAGCTCGTGCTTTCCTTGACCTAAACGGTAATGGTCAATACGATAACGGCGAACCGACTGCAATAACAGACGCAAACGGTGGCTTTACGCTATCAGCCACACAAGATCAGATTAATAGTCACTCAGTTGTTGTCAGCGCAATAGCAGGGACTACGATCGACCAAGACAACCCCAACACACCTTTAAGCTCGGGTATGACTTTGATTGCCCCTGCCGGTAATCCATCAGTCGTGTCTCCTTTAACAACCCAAGTTGCAGCTAAGGTTGCAAATGGCCTGAGCCTTGATGCAGCTAAGTCTGCGGTTCAGACTGAGTTAGGGTTAACTTCTGTGGATGTAATGAAAAACTATGTTGCTGAAAAGGTCAGTAACCCAGCCTATGCGGATGCTCACAAAATAGCTGGATCTGTGGCAGAGGTATTGAAAAATATCGAAAGTCAATCATCCACTAACACTACATTGGCAAACAAGTTATCCTCTTTGGCCACAACCGTTACCGCTCAAGTAGCCCCAAATGTTGCTCAGATAAAAGCGGCGACTTCAGTGGATGATGCAAAGACAGTTGTTGCAAACAAGATCTCGCAAGAAGTAAATATATACAGTATCGGCGGTTCAATTTCTGGGCTAAATGCAACTGGCCTCGTTCTCGCTAACGGTGTTGGAACAGTCAGTCCAACCTCTGGTGCAAATAGCTTCACTTTTACTAGCAAAAGTGCTGCTGGTGGAACATACTCAGTAACAGTTCAATCCAACCCTACCGGACAAATTTGCACTGTTTCTAATGGAACTGGTACCGTGGGAAGTAGTTCGGTTACGAATGTTTCGATATCTTGCTCAAACGCCCCCGGAGTTTTGGGCGGAACAATTACTGGGTTGACTACTTCTGGGCTAGTGTTGAAAAACGGATCAGATGAACTGACTGTAACCTCGGGTTCAAGCACATTTCAATTTAGTTCCACAGTTGCAGATGGTGCCGCTTATGCTGTTACGGTCAAAACGCAGCCAACGGGTAAGACCTGCTCTGTGTCAAACAGTTCCGGCACGATGGTCTCGGCGGGGGTGACGAACATACAGGTTACATGCTCGGCCAACTCTTACTCAGTCAGCGGTTCAATATCCGGATTAGTTACCACGGGTCTAAAGTTAAAGAGAGGGAGCGAAATCTTGACAATTGCTTCAGGAGCAACGACCTTCAATTTTTCTACTCCTGTTGCGTATGGTGCCTCATATGCCATCACAGTAGATACTCAGCCAACTGGATATACATGTAGTGTGAGCAACGGTTCTGGAACAATGGGCTCTCAAAACCTCACTTCTGTGCAAATTAATTGCGCAACTGTTTCTTATTTACTAACAGGATCAATCTCTGGTCTCGCTGCCAATGGTTTGTCAATTAGCAATGGCGGTGAAACAATAAGTGTGTCTGCAAATGCATCCACTTTTGCTTTCTCAAACAGAGTTGCCTATGGCGGGGCTTACTCTATTGCTATTGCAACGCAGCCGGCTGCTGGTTATACATGTACTACAACGAATGCAAGTGGCAATATGACAGCGGAAGGAGCATCAGGTGTGTCTATTATCTGCACAAACTTATACCCACTTAAAGGTGCTATTCGAGGGTTCGGAAACGCTACATCTAATTTAGTATTGACTGTTGGGGGTGAGGATGTAAGTCTTTCGCCAAACTCTACGAGTTACCAATTTGTAACTCCCCTACAGTACGCTGCCTCCTACACTGTGAGTGTAAAAACTCAACCAACAGGCTATAGCTGTACTTTTGACAATTCATCAAGCGACAGTTTTAGCGGGCTGATGGCCGGCGCATCAAACAATATTCTTATGGGGCTAACCTGCAATAAGTTATACAAAGTTGGTGGAACTACGGCCGGGACAATCCCTGCTGGAGTTAAGGTCAGCTTTAGAGAGTATTACATTAGCCTCGATGTGCTTAAAGAAAATTTAACAATTGATGCAGGGGCAACATCTTTTCAATTCGCCACGCAAGTACCTGCAAATACCCAGTATTACCTTAATGTTGAGTCACCAAATGGCTATGTGTGCAAATTGGACAGAGGCAGTTTTGCAGTGCCTACTGGCGCAATCTCCGACCTAAATGATTTGGTTTTGACTTGTCAGCAAGGCTATGAAGTCTTCCTCAATGACTTGTACTCGACAGGTGCTATCGGGTACGGAATAAAACCTAATGGACAATTAAACTTTGGCTACCTTAGCCCTAGTTACCCGCAAAGTCTTCTCGTAACTACAACTATAGGAAGCGCAACCAATTCATTTGATTTAACAAATTCAGCATTCAAGAGCACAAAAGTTGGTTATAGCTGCACGGCTGCTTTGGCTGGATGTAACAACACTACATCCTTAGGAGTTTTTGCATCTGGAACAAATTATTCAATAACATCGAGTCACGGAAGCTGTGTCATTGTTAAAGTGGCAACTGCGGACACTGTTCCTGTAAATAACAACAATACAACCTTAACGGGAACAGTCACCTCAACAACTTACATCGATGTACTTTGTAATTCACGATAAATTACAGGAAGCTTCTGCGTGAAGCGGTTAACTGCGGCTGGCAAAATCAGGTTTCTGTGCTGCTATGAAAAATCTATCAATTCAAGCTGCGCCTGAAGCCCTTAGCTTGTCCCATGTTTCTTGTTCATTATTTGCAAAAAAGCCTGTTTCAGGAAACTTAACATTATTCAGTTTTGCAAATTGAAGTTGTGCAGTAGACCAATCAGCGACATATGAAAAGTCTACATTATTCAAAGTTGAATGATGATAGGCAGTTTCTAGTACCGTGGAGTTGCTAAATGTTGTTTGGTTAATTTCACAGCTATTAAAGACGGCTTCCGCAAGGTTGCAAAAAATGAATTCACAACAATCAATTTTGCATGTTTCAAAAGTACTTCTCTCTAACCGTGCATGATTAAAGTGACATCCGAAAAAATCACATTCGCTAACTTCTGCGATAAAACCGTTTGCACCATCAAATACGGAGTCTATAAAAGTACACCAACTGAATTGGCAATTAACTAGATCGCTATGTGAAAAGGCCACATCAGTAAAAACACAGTTAAAAAATTGTGCATCTCTTAAGCTTGTATTGCTGAGATCTACCTTAGTCAGCTTCAATCTATCAAAAACCTCTTCTTGCAGACCCCCAACGCCTTTCAACTCCTTTACTTCTGTTCCATTAAAGTGGCGAAATTTCATAGCAGGACTCGTATAGTTTAGTTTGATTGTGCTGGGGCAAATGTGCTTAATTGGAAGAGCTTGCGTTCCGTAGAGTCATGTTTTACTATTGTGAAATACATGTAATGTCAAAATTCTAGACCATATGAAAAAAACTTTCCAAACTTATTTTTTGATGGTCATTTTGTTTTGCTTTACTAGTTCAACATACGCACAAAGTGATTTCTGTAAAGGGTTTGAGGAGGGGTGGAAAGCAATAATGGGTGATCATGTTTTTGTGCCAGTTTGTCCTTTTGAACCATTTACGCCAGTCAATTCAACTCCTTTTCGTGAAGGTTTAAAAGTAGGCATGGTAACGGCTCAAAAAGCCAAATAACGCTGTTGAGGTTATGAGGCATTAATGTGCCGTTAGTTTTACCACTTTAGAAATAGGACTCAACACGTTCAATGACCGCTATGTCGCCTTGTTCTCTGCGTATCTGGTCGATCACCACGCCTTGTGCTATATCCATGCCCATTGGCTCTCCACGAATTGGTTTCATGTAGGAATCTGGCACTGGGCCAGTATTTATCTTCTTTTTTTTGCTGCCAATTGCATATGTCATGGGATGTGCCGCTTGGCAGGTCCATAAAACATCGTTTTCGTGGCTTTGAATTTCAAGTTGATTGGGATGTACTGCCAGCACCTTGACGAAGGTGCCGATATTGACAGTGTTGTAGGCGTAAACAATGACCGCAAGGTCTCCCGGGCTGCACTTATGCATAGTTTTCTCCTGTTTAGCAGCTATGCCATGAAGGCGGGGCTGCAATCTGGAACAAATCCCCCCAGTCGATAGGTTGACCATAAAAAAACCCACCAGAGGCGGGCTTGTTCCCGCTCTGTTGCCATTGGCCACATCCGCAATTGCGATCCACCTTGCCCGGGCAGGCAGGTTGGCGGTGGTTGTTACCACGCTCTCGATGTATGCCTAAATTTTACTATGGTGCTGTTGCCAATGCGCTAGAGCGCCCACCACCCGAGTTAAATCTTTTGTACTCACCATAGGCGACGGCAATCCTCGATAGATCAAAATGTGAGTTTAGATCTCGAATGTTGTAAAACCAACCCGGTACATTCAACTCGCTACCCTCTAAATCAAAGAATATGGCTATCAAAAAATCCGACCTTTATTCGTCTTTATGGCAGTCCTGCGATGAGCTGCGCGGCAGCATGGATGCCAGCCAGTACAAGGACTATGTGCTGGTGCTTCTATTTGTGAAATACATCAGTGACAAATACGCTGGTCAGCCATACGCTCCCATCACTATTCCCGCTGGCGCAAGCTTTGCAGACATGGTGGCTCTGAAGGGTACAACCGACATCGGCGACCAAATCAACAAGAAAATTCTGGGGCCACTAGCTGAAGCCAACAAGCTGTCGGATATGCCCGACTTCAACGATCCTGCGAAGCTGGGCGATGGCAAAGAGAAGGTTGACCGCCTTACCAATCTGATTGCCATTTTTGAAAACCCGGCTTTGGACTTTTCAAAAAATCGCGCCGATGGTGACGACCTTTTGGGTGATGCGTATGAATACCTGATGCGCCACTTCGCTACCGAAAGCGGTAAAAGCAAAGGGCAGTTCTATACCCCCGCAGAGGTTAGTCGCATCATGGCGCAGGTGTTGGGTATACATAACGCCCAAACCACCAACGACACCACCGTGTACGACCCCACCTGCGGTTCAGGCTCATTGTTGTTGAAGATCGGCGATGAAGCAAAACGCGGTAAGGGTGCGAAGGTGACGCTTTACGGTCAAGAAAAAGACAACGCCACAGCTGGTTTGGCCCGGATGAACATGATCTTGCATGACTACGCCACCGCAGAGGTCAAGCAGGGCAACACGCTGGCAAATCCGCTGTTCAAGGATGCTGATGCCCTTAAAACATTTGATTATGTTGTCGCCAACCCTCCGTTCAGCGACAAGCGGTGGAGTACTGGATTAACCCCTGACGCAGACCCATATGGTCGGTTTGACGGTTATGGCATTCCGCC